>CAYIRD010000001.1:0-38639 GCA_964365755.1 uncultured Gammaproteobacteria bacterium
TACTTGGAATAGATGTTAAATTCTGGGAATTATTTGCCTTACTTTTCACATTCATCGGGTTCGGAGCCTTGGGGTTTTACGATGATTTGAGGAAAATATTTAATACACATTCCGGCGTGTTTGGGTTAAAACTGGTTCATAAATTCGCAATTCAGTGGACTCTTGCGCTAATAATAGGTGCTGTGATGTATTTTCAGCTTGGCTATTCATTTGTTTATGTTCATTGGTTTGGAGAAATAACGCTTGGAATTATATACATTTTTTTTGCGGCTTTTGTCATAGTATCATTTGCCAATGCGGTAAACTTTTCAGATGGTTTGGACGGACTTGCGGCAGGCCTTCTTATTATTTGCCTGGTTGCTTTCTTAGCAGTGGCAGGATCAATTCTTGATCCGTTCCTCTCTCTATTCATTGCAATCTTGTTAGGAAGTTGCCTCGCTTTTCTATACTTTAATATATACAAGGCTAGACTTTGGCTTGGGGATGTTGGAGCATTATCTCTTGGCGCAGTACTTGCAGTAATAGGACTTTTGACTGGAAAACCCATTTCAATCGCGCTAATTGGAGGCGTATTTGTCCTTGAGGTCGGTTCTACTCTTCTTCAAATCTTATCGCGCCGCTTCCTAAACAGACGAATACTTCCTGCTACCCCAATTCATGTTTACTTTGTCAAACGCGGCTGGGAAGAACCCAAAATAGTAATGAGAGCCTGGCTTCTCGGCATCATTTTTGCGCTTCTGGGACTCTACATTGCCTTTCTTTAAGCCTCAGGTTTAGGGTAAAATAAAATAGGCGAACCTTTTTGCGATGAGTAGATCTGTTGCCTTTCTTTTTTTAACCTCAGTAATAATTTCCCTGATTGGGATTTTTATTCTTTACGAAAGCTCAACCTACACAGCGCTGTTATCTATTGGGGATAAATACTATTTTGTTAAAAATCAGGTAGTATGGTTTGTTTTGGGCGTTGTCTTGTGTCTGATTGTATCAAAAGTTAACTATAGAAACTATTACAAAATTGCCCTGCCTCTTTTACTTGGGTCTTTGCTAACTCTAGTTCTTGTATTCGTGCCGGGTCTTGGCCTTGAACTTAAAGGGGCAAATCGTTGGATTAATTTAGGATTCATAGTAGTTCAGCCGTCGGAGATCCTTAAAATAACATTAACAATTTATCTTGCCGCCTGGCTGTCAGGGAAAGAAAAGGGCCGACTCATTGCATTTTTAATGTTGGTTCTGTTGTCTGTGATCCTAGTGGTTATTGAACCTGATTTAGGCACGGCTTTTATAATTGCGGCGACAGCAGCCATAGTCTATTTTCTATCAGGTGCACCTATCCGCGATATGATTTTAATATTGCTCTTAATGTCGGCAGGCATATTCGGCTTAATCAAAGCTGCTCCGTATAGACTTCAAAGATTACTTGCTTTTCAGAATTTTGACCCCAACAATCTTCCTGAAGCACCTTACCATATTAAACAGATACTTATTGCTTTTGGCTCAGGTGGTTTAGCGGGTCTTGGGTTTGGCAATTCAATCCAGAAATATGCGTACTTGCCGGAATCAACAACCGATTCGATTTTTGCAATATTTGCTGAAGAAGCTGGTTTTATCGGAGCAACTCTTCTGATTGGAGGTTTTGTTGCGCTTTTAGTCGCTGGGTTTTATATTTCACAAAATACAAAAGATGCCTTTGGAAAATTACTGTCAGCAGGTATAATTAGCTTTATAAGTATTCAAGCCTTTGTTAATCTTGCGTCTCAGGTAATTCTAGCTCCTCTTACCGGGGTTCCACTTCCATACGTATCTTATGGAGGGTCATCTCTTGTTATTAATTTTATTGCAATTGGAATTTTAATGAATATTGCACAAGACAAATAGTATAGAGTATCGAGTATTCAGTATTGAGTATGAATAATACTGAATACTGTATACAGAATACAGAATACTAAAAATATGAGAGTATTAATTACGGGGGGACATTTTTCCCCTGCATATAGTTTAATTCGGGAGCTTAAAAAGCGGGGGCACGAGATTATGGTTGCCGGCCGCAGGTATCCGTTTGAAGATGATAAAAGCGAAAGCTTTGAATATTTTGTTTCAAAAGAAGAGGCTCTGGAATTTTACGAAGTAAAAACTGGACGTTTTCAAAGGAAATTTACAGCCTATACTATGACCTCACTTCTTAAAACCCCCATAGGAGTTCTTGCATCGCTTAGAATTTTATCCAAAGCAAAACCGGACGTAGTATTAACATTTGGTGGATACATTGGGCTTCCAATATCTTTATCGGCAAGATTATTGGGTATCCCAATTGTGCTGCACGAGCAAACGCAAAAAGCGGGCCTAGCAAGTAAAATTATAAGTAATTTAGCAAAGAAAATATGTATTTCCTTTAAAACTTCGCAAGCATACTTTGCTCACGATAAAATTGTCTTGACAGGAAATCCTGTAAGACAAGAGATCTTTAAAGCAAATGGGAAAATTTTGATCCCTGATGGCAAAACGATTTACATAACAGGCGGAAGTACTGGTTCACATTTTATAAATTCCGTTATGTATGAAATTCTCCCTGATCTACTATCAAGCTTTGCGATCGTTCATCAAACAGGAGATAGCACCAGGTTCCGTGATTTTGAGAAGCTTTCTCACCTTCAAAAAACACTTCCGCAGGAAATTGGGAAAAGATATATTCTAAGAAAATTTATCTATCCGGATGAAATAGGAGATGTATTTAAAAATTCGGATCTTATTATCTCAAGGGCCGGCGCGAACATAATATTTGAGATTATGGCAGTCCAAAAAATGAGCCTGTTAATTCCTCTACCGCATGGACAAAATCTTGAACAGGTTGAAAATGCAAAATTCCTAAACACTCTGGGCGTAAGCGAATACATAGAAGAAAATGACGCGACCCCGCAAAAAATTTTAGACCTGGTTCATCAAATGTTTAAGAAGCGGGATGTTTATCAAAGTAATATGAAAAACGTTCGCGAGCATGTAGTAAAAGACGCTGCTGAAAGAATCGCGAATGTAGTTGAAGAGGTTTATGGTGAAAAGAAAAGTTAGAAGGAATATTCAAAGAATCGTAATAAGCGTGTTGACCGCGGCCATTGTCCTTTCCGTTGTTATATTATTCACACTTTCGATTAAAAATCTTCTACCAGTTTTTAAATTTGGCAGTACACCTAAAGACTCTATTATAAAGCCAGTTTCGGATCTGGCGGAGGCAGGCGACTTGTCAGACGTATTATCGGAGAACAATTTTATAATGGAATCCTTAAGCGAGAGTACATCTTCGGGAGTTTTTATTGGTAAGATTAAGGACGGTCCGCGCGTATACTTCTCTAAAAACCGAGATCCAAAGTGGCAGGTAAAGTCCCTTGTACTAATACTTAACAAACTTACTATAGATAACAAGAAGCCTACGTTAGTGGACCTTCGATACGAGCAGCCTATTGTAAAATTCTGACGCATATACTACCATTAGTTTATAGATTATTGATTGTAGATTATAGATTTTTCTATCTCTAAATAATCAATAATAAACAATAAATAATAAATATTTTATATGGCTAATTCCGAGATCGCCGTAGGTATTGATATTGGGTCATCAAAAATAGCAACTATAATAGGTCAGATACAAGAAGAGGGAATAAATATCTTAGGAGTTTCAGAAGTCCCGGCTCGAGGAATAAGAAAAGGGCAAATTGTTGATATAGAGGAGGCTGCCGTTTCAATTAATGCGTCTCTTGATCAGGCTGAACGCATGGCAGGGTATTCAGTTGACGCAACTTTTGTTTCTTTGTCAGGCGTTCATATATTAAGTCAAAATTCAAAAGGTGTTGTTGCAATTTCTGCACCCAATGGAGAGATAGGTCCCCAGGACGTTCAAAGAGTTTTAGAGGCTGCTGGCGCTATCTCTACTCCCTCCACAACTACAATTCTTCACGTTCTTCCAAAGACATTTACAGTTGATGGAGAAGGGGGGATTAAAGATCCAGTAGGGATGACTGGAGTAAGACTTGAAGTTGATACTCACATTATTACTGCAAATTCCGTTTCTGTAAAAAATATCCAGAGAGTTCTTGAACAGGAAGCAGGCGTTGGTGTTTCTCAAGTTGTATTTTCGGGTCTTGCATCATCACTTTCAATTCTTACAGAGACAGAACGCGAGCTAGGCGTAGTTTTAATCGATATTGGAGCAGGTATTACAAACATTTGTATATATGTTGACGGTGCCCTTTCTTATTCTTCTGTAATACCGATTGGCGCGCGTCATATTACAAATGACCTTGCAATTGGTCTTAGAATTTCACTTGAAAGCGCAGAAAAGATTAAGCTTTATCTTTCAAAGAGATATGGTAAGAAGCACAATGAAGATGAGAAAGTAGAAGAAGAGACGGGCGATGAGCTGGATTTGGGAGGACTTCATTTGGTTGAAGAATTAAAAAAGGTCTCTCAAAAAACATTGGTGGACGGAATAATTAAACCCCGATTAAACGAATTATTCACATTTGTAGGTATTGAGCTTAAGAAAAGCGGATTTGCAACACAGACTCCGGCAGGAGTCGTTATTACTGGGGGAGGTGCAAGAACCGCTGGGGCGCAGGAAAGCGCAAAAAGAATGCTCTCAATGCCGGTGAGAATAGGGATACCTGCTAATATTACGGGCTTGATAGATGATGTTGAGAACCCGGCCTTTGCAACATCCGTGGGTCTTCTTTTCTATGCTCGCGGTTTTCAAGGTAGACAAGAAAGTTCATTTTTCTCAGGAATTATGCGTCCTCTCAACCTCAACTTCACCCGCGGCCTCCTTGGTTCTGTCACCAAACTAATCAAGACATTTTTACCAAAATAACCCACAAAGCAAATTAGATTGATATAATAAGTACTCTTGAACTATAGGCTCAATAATGGTATACTCCAGCCACAATGAAAGAGCGTGTCTCTTCTTATGGCTCAGCTTCGGAACAAGCTCAAATTCCAATTCCCCGCGACAAGCGAGGCAGAATTCAGTGGAGATTACTAAAAGGCGATGTGAATCAGTTAAGAAGTGTGATTGAATTTCATGCTTCTAGTTTAATCAGTGAAGGATCCCCGCTGAATAGGGAAGCTTTTAAAAAAGCTGGTCTTCATAGCATTGATGCTGCGATTACTCGATATTATCCAGATGGAATGCTAGGTTTAAAGATAAACCTCGGATTACAACCCGACAAAAGGCCCAAATCTTATTGGACAAATGAGACAATAGAGGAGGAGACTAGAATTTTTTTGGAAGGTAGAGCTGAAGGTAAAAATAGGTTAACTCAAAGATTGCTGCAAGGAAACGGAAGGTCAGATTTAGCATCAGCAATAACGAATCATTACCCGGGTGGAATGTACGTACTTAGAGAGAGACTCGGATATACCAACGAACGAAAACCAGTAGGCTACTGGACTCAAGAGAAAATTGAAGAGGAAGCCAGAGCGTTTTTCGAGCAAGAAGGAGAGTTAACTCAAAGCCTTTTGTTTCAAAAGGATCGACAAGATTTGAGTACTCAAATTAAACACTATCCGGGAGGAGCCACACAATTAAGAATTAAAATAGGAGCAAAAATTTTAAGAAAAAATGGGTATTGGACAGAAGAACAAATAGAAAGTGATACCTCACAATTCTTGCAAGAATATGATGGAATAACAGAAAATCTACTCACAATTCATAAAAGACAAGATCTTTTAGGGGCTATTCGTCAGTATTATCCTGGAGGGTTAATAAGATTGAAAGAGAGATTAGGCTTAATCCCTAAGAATAAGCCTGTTGGATACTGGACTACTGAAAGAATAGAAGAGGAAACCTTAGCTTTTTTGAATCAATTTGGAATACTAACCCCTGGAGAATTAAAAAAGAATGGAAGGCAAGACTTAATAGGAGCAATAAATGAACACTATCCCGGAGCCTTTACTAAATTGAAAGAACATTTAGGGATCGGGCCGGACAGGAGATCTAATGGTCACTGGAGAAATCCTAAAAATGTAGAGGAAGAGGCCCGAATCCTTTTGGACAATGGTTATTCTATAGCAAATAAAGATCTAAGAGCAGAGCATTCGGGTTTTATATCCGCTGTTAGGAAATATTATCCGGGAGGCTTAATTGCTTTGAGAGAAAAACTTGGAATTGCGAACGGAGAGAGATTAATTTTAATTTCTCCGGATGAAGCGAATGAACAATTGAGGAGGCTTTTGGAGGAAAAAGATGAATAAGGAAAGATCACAAATGACTGGCGAGCAATACTTTTTTTCAGAATTACCCCGCAATAGAAGAGGTATCCGCTGGAGCGTTATTCCAGAGGCGAACAGGGAATTAATTATCGAAGGGGAAGCGAGAAAAATATACACTGAGACAGGAAGATTAAATAAAGGTGCATTTGAAGAGACAGGGAGACAAGATATAATTGGGGCAATTACTCTATATTATCCTGGAAGACTTACAGGTTTAAAGAAAACCCTTGGGTTAACTGTACCTGCTACCAGCATACCCATTCAAAGTAGTCAGGAAGAAGATTTTATTGTTAGAGACGCAGGGGGAAGAGTTTTGTGGTCTAAGATGGCGCAAGATCAAAGAATGAGGGTAATAGAACAAGAAGCCTTAAGTTTTGTCCAGTCTGGACACTTCACAGATAGTGAACTACGAACAAGAAATTATGGATTGTTAATGGCTGCAAAAACTTATTACCCTAATGGTATATTAGGTGTTCGAGAAAGGTTAAATTTAAAAGCCAAAAAGACTCCAAAGGGTTATTGGACTTTAGAGAAAATAGAAAGAGAAGCAAGAGAGTTTCTTAGTACATATGGAGTAATATCGAGACGTGTTTTGTACCAACATAATCGTGGAGACTTAAGCGAGGCAGTTAAATCAAAATTTCCAGGTGGTTTTGTAGCGCTAAAAGAGAGACTTGGTGCGGTTCAAGCTAAACCGGGCGGGTTTTGGACAAAAGAAAGAATTGAACAAGAAGCCCTAGCTTATTATAAAGAGCGTGGTTTTTTAAGCGCAAGACATTTAATAAAAAATGGTCGAGGAGATCTAGCTATGGCAATTTCGCAGAATTATCCTGGGAGGATGACGAAACTAAAAGAAGCTCTGGGATTAGACCCATTGCGGAAGGATAATTATTGGACTCAAGAGAAAATAGCAGAAGAGGCAAGAAAGTTTTACGAAACCGAAGGAGTTTTAACGGCTAAAGCACTGTATAGGATGGGTCGTTCCGACCTGGCATCGCAAATTAGTAGGTCTTACAAAGGAGGATATTTAGCGTTGAAGAGAGAATTGAGAATAGAATTAAGTAAAAGACCTGATGGATATTGGACTCCCGAAGCAATTGAAGCTGAAGTAAGAAATTTTTTAGATAATGAAGGGACAATAAGCAGTGGCGTACTACATAGAAAAAAACCAGCCCTATATGCAGCAATAAGGCTTCACTATCCGGGGGGAAAATTAGCGCTTGAATCTAAGCTTGGAATTATTAGGCAAGAAACAGAAATGACTGTTTCGCCGGATGAGGCGAATGAACAATTAAGAAGACTTTTGGAGGAAAAAGATGAATAAAGAATTCGAAGTCAGAACAGACCAACAATTTCAGAATCAGCAATCGTTAGATACTCCTCGAGACAGAAGGGGAAGAATAGACTGGCGCGCTTTAAACAGTAATCCGGAACAACTTGTCGCGTATGTAGATTCAGAAATCGAGAGATTTCTTGCCGAGGGCCACCAGTTGTCTTATGTAGGGTTAGTTAAAGGCGAGAGAGATTTTCTATACACCGGAGTTAAAAGATATTACCCAGGAGGCATGGATACATTAAAAGAAAAATTTGGGATTGTTAGTGTTACGAAACCAGGGCGGTACTGGTATGATTCACACAATATTGAGGAAGAAGCGAGAAAGTTGGCAGCAAAGGGTAGCGATTTATCACAACGTAGCCTTAAAGAATTTAGTATGCAATCTATGAGTTCTGCAGTTAGAAGATACCCAGGAGGTTTGCAAGCCCTTAGAGAAAAATTAGGCATCGCACAAGTAAGAGTTGCTAGAGGATATTGGCAAGTGCCTGCAAATATTGAGAAGGAGGCAAGAGCATGCCTTGGGAAAGGAATTGATATATCTCAGAAAAGCTTGAAAAAAGCAGGCTTATCCTCATTATCTTCAGCAATAGCACAAAAATATCCCGGCGGCACGAGCGCTTTAAGAGAAAAATTAGGATTACCAATAAGACGCCCAAATGGATACTGGCAGAATCCGGTAAATGTTGAACATGAAGTTTCAAAAATAATCGATGAAGAGGGAAATTTAACAGAGCCAATAATTAATAGACACAATCCTTCATTGATGCCCGCTATTTATAAACACTATGAAGGAGGATTGGCTGCGTTGAGAGCTAAATTTGGCCTAAAAGAGACAAAAAAAAAGACAGGATATTGGACAATGGAACAGATAGAATATGAGGCAAGAAAATTTTACGAGGAGAGAGGACTATTAACCGGACCGGCTTTGATCACAAACAATAGACAGGACTTGTTGGGGGCTATCCAGAGCAAATACCCAGGAGCTCTGATTGGTATTAAAAATAGACTAGAAATTCATTCTGTCAGGCCAAAGGGCTACTGGACACCAGATAACATTGAGAGAGAAGCAGCAAAATTTATAGCTCAACATGAAGATTTAAACCATGTTTTGTTAAGGTCCAATAATTTAGCTGGATTCGCTTCTGCAATTTCAAGCTTTTATCCCGGAGGCATGAGAGGTCTACGAAGAAAACTTGGCTTAGAGGTAAAATCAAGGCCTCTTGAGTTTTGGACAATCGAGAATATAGTAGGAGAAGCAAGAAAAATTTATGAAACTGAAGGAGATTTATCGCAAAAAATATTAGTTAGGCTGAGAAATCTTTCTCTTAATTACGCTATTCAAAAGAAGTATCCGGGTGGGATGGATGGATTAAAAAGAGATATAGGGATTAGATCTAGCGAAAGACCTAATGGCTATTGGACTCCCGAAACTATTGAACAAGAAGCTAAAAAATTCTATTTAACACACGGGACATTGGACTCAAAAAGCATGCGCGGAAAAGGTGAATCTGGCCTTTCATCCGCTATAAGCTCCAAATATCCAGGAGGTTTTAGGGCATTAAAAGGAAAATTCGGGGTTGCGATTAATCAGCGTCCTCCCAATTATTGGGTTAATCCTGAAAACATCGAACTTGAACTACAGAGATTTCTAGAAGCGGGAAATACATTTTCGGATGAAGATCTCAAAAGAGCGGGTTTGACAAGCTTGCGGTATGCAATAAGTGAGTATTACCCAGGAGGTATGAGTGCAATAAGAGAAAAGTATGGCCTTACAAAAGGCGAAAGGCAAGTTGTGATTTCCCCCGATGATGCGAATGAACAATTGAGAAGATTGATTGAAGATTGAAACTATAGGTTTAAAATGTTAAAATTGGGCTGATTAACAGCCCTTTCAATAAAATATGACATCAGAAATGTTAAAAGAAGGACAGCCACAGCCAGTGCAAGAAAATCACGATTCAAGAATCGCGGATTTGAATGCAGTGATTTTGAAGCCAGAAAAAATTCATGTTCTATTAAGTTTGAAACCGGGTGACCCCGGATACCCGTTTGATAATGGAGAAACATTTGAAGCAAATTATGAATCCTCAACCGATTTTGGATTGAAATATATCATGGCTAGATCTCTGCTTCAGGATGGTAAGTATGATAAACCACTTCTATTGCTTAGAAAGTTTATTCCAGCAGCGGATATAATTACTAAGCATAAAGAAGCTGAGGATCGCCAAAAGGCAGAAGAAGAAATTAAATCCGGCTTTGCCCAGGAATTGAAAGATAGATTACGGCTTCTACTTGTAGAAAAAGGACAAATTAAGCCTGGATCTGAAGAGGATAAAGATGCCCAGAAGGCTCTTATTCGCTTTGCGGAAAGAGATCAAATCCTAAGACAACTAATGGAACTTTTACCTATCCATGTAGTAGGTGCCATCACGAGTGCTCAAATGTTTGAAAACGTAACAGACGAGGAAAAAAGAGAAAAATTACGGTCATGGACAACTCGAGCACTCAGGCCCTATCTTGGGGATTTACTTGTTCGTAAACCTCAGGGCGATATTAATTTTCGAGATATTATAACATTGGTTCCTGCAAAGATTTTCGATGATTGGGATACTGCCACAGCGAATATTGTAAGAGATCACTTTGAAAGACTAGCGATGGGCATGTTCACAGAAAGTGAAGAAGAAGGGTTTAGTAGGCTGGAGGATGCTTTTAGATCAGAACAATCTGAATCTAAAAGGCAATTTCTGCAAGGGGTTCTTGATGAGTTTAAAGAGATTAGAGATGAAGAAATTCCTCCAGTTTTCAAAGATCAAGTCGAGGGCTGGTTTTCCCCCACCTCACCTTTCCCATTGTTTCGTCAAAAATATTTTGTCCATGAATTCAAAAAAACTCACAGGAAATTTTTAAACGGTGATACCGGAGCTACAAAAACGGCCTGTGCGGACCTTGCAATGGAGTCAGTTGGTGCCTCGCGCGTAACTATTTTTGGCCCAGCTAAGGCACGGAACACTTGGCCAAGAGAGGCTCGTAAGATTTACCAAGAGGACGCGCAGCCTGACGTTTTTGCTGTAATAAGCGCAAAGGATTTAGATAATCCCAGAATTAAGACAGCCAAGCAGGTTTATATATCGAGTGAATTAATGGCAAGAGCATGGTCCAACCCAGAATTGAATGCAACCATGACAGAAGCAGTCATTACTAATAGACATACAGATGGGATAATTTTAGACGAGTACGATGTTTTTCGTCATCAGAGTGCAAAGTCAACTAAGATGCTAAGGCACCTCGTAACTCAAATACAAGCTAATAACCAAGAGTTAGTACCAATGATACCTTTGACAGCAACACCTCTTTCATCATCCCTTAAAGATTTAGACATCTCGATGGCTCTTCTTTACCCTGAACGGTTCGCCTTTCCTAAGAGCAACCAAGATGGTAAATTTACTTTTAGTACTCTTGCTTTGATGGATCCAAAAATCGCTTATTCACTTCTTTATGGCGAGCAACTTATGATTCAGTGGAGTCTTGAAGATCTTTTCGGGGAGAAAGCACCAAAACTTGATCCTAAAATAGTAAATCTTGAGATGACTGCTTCTCAATATGAAATTTATCAATGGGTGCTTTCCCTACCTATAAGAAATCCGCTTGAGAAAATTGCTATGTTAAGAAGTGTTCTTCTTAATCCCAATATAATTAAAAAAACCATTAGGGAAAAGGGGTTAATACCAGAACCGGTTTATGATCCGGCAAAATTTGGGGAGCACTTGGAAGAGCTTTACAATTCATGGTGGGAATGGTTTGAAACTTCACCTGATAAATTTGAACCCTTTAGCGCCGACTGGATTGCAAAATTTGGAGATGGTCAATTTTTAATACAATTGTTTTTTGATAATCGATTTGCGGATGGAATTGAATCGCTAGTTATGCGATACCCACACATCCGAACAGATTGGCAAGAAGCTAAATTCCCTTCTGTAAAATATGAGGCTATCAAAAAGTTTTTGGAAAGAACAATAATTAAAACAGAAGATGGCTATGAATTCAGCCAAAAAACAATGATAGTTTCCCCTTTTCACAAAGAAGGTATTACCAGGTGGTTTGATGATCCTTACATTAGACCGGAAGATCTTGATAATGATGCCTGGAGCTTATATGAGATGTTGCGCCTCGATTTTTCTAATTTGCCAAATGAAGCATCTATTAACATTGATGGACAGAAATCTTTTTCAGCAAGAGACCGTGCGGCACAGGAATGGCGAGAATCAGGGATAAAGAATAACATAGTAGTTGCTTCTATGCGGTCAATTTATCAGAGTATGGATTGGGCAATTCGCGATACAGAAGATAATAAAAATATTGAAGCTATGAATGTTATATTCTTAGGCTGGCCTTGGGGATGGGATGAATTTAAGCAGATGTCTGGTCGTTTCTTGCGTCCTGGTCAAACCAAACCTGTTAATATATATATCTTAGAAACAGAGAACTCGATTGACAGAGGGTTTAAAGACTTGGTTAAAATCAAAGACCTTCTATCGCAAATGGCTTTGGCAGGAGTTGAGCTCTCAAAAGAAGATCAAGTTTTTTTCAGCGACGCAACTTCTGCTAAAAGAATTTTAATCGAACATCCGAAAGTCGGCCAGCTTTTCCTTTACGATGCTTTTGCCAAATTAAGGGGTATGTCGGAAGAGGAGATGAGAATTGAGCTTGCCAAGGAAATTAACGGCAGAACTTTAGGATCTTGGCTTGCCGAATTTTATCTTGATGAAGGGAATGATGAATATCGAATAGTTGGAAACAACGCTGAATTAGTGAAAAATGTCGTACTTCGCGAACATCCCGAACATGTATTATCTGTTGGCTCAGGGACTTGTATTTTTGCAAGAAAAATTGCAAGAACCGGAATCCCAATAATAATTGATAATCTCGATATCAATCTTGAAGTATTACAGCTTGCCAAACAAAAAAATCCAGAAATAGGCAATGTTCTTCATGAGAGTGCCACTAAGATTAGTAAAAGAGACGGAACTTATGATGCAATTGAATGTTCTTTTGTGCTCCCACTGATTAAGTTGGTTGACAATGGTAAAGTTCCAAACGATGCTACAGGTGCCGATAGAGTTAAGACATTACTTGAGATGAATCGTGTTCTTAAAATAGGTGGAACAGCAGTTCTAACATTTCCTGAAAACTCTTTTAACGAGGAGTCTTTTGCGAGGTTTACCAAAGCTTTAACAAGGAATTTTGGTTTTCAAGTTGTTGGTCCAACAGGAGTTAGTTTTGCATCTGATATAACTCCTAACAAAAAACTTGGATGGATTATAACTGTGAGAAAAATAAATAAACCGGATCTTTCAAATATAGATTCTGAAGATCTTATGTTCGAGACAGACCGCGATAGAATTAGCCGTTATAAAGGCAAAAAAAATGGGGCTACCGTAAAAGTTATCGATTACCCGATTTTTGCGTCTAAGGAATTTAGGATTTATAATCCATTAACACGTGAAGTCGCAACAAATAAAACTGATGTTGTTGATAAAATTACAGTTACTCCGCAAGAACTTGTTGAATTAATCAAGCCAAATCTTTCAGATAGCCAAAGAGAAATTTGGGTGGAGGCCAGGCGTAAAATTGAAAGAGGACTTGATCAAAACTATTCGTTAGCAGAACAAACATTAGCTAGTATTTTTGCCCGCAGAAGGTTAGATGCTAGCGTCTGGAGTGATGAGGCAGTTAGAAAAATTCTAGATGCTGAAATAAGAAGACTAGTAAGAACATATCGCACAAGGGAGGCAGAATATGAGGGAACAATTTAGCGAACCACTTTCTCCACAAGAAAGAACAAGGCAACTTTTTTCTAAAAACTTTGATGACTTCGCGGAGAATCTTAGGGGCAAGGTTGTTGTTCTATTGGGAACAGATAAAAAAATTACATTAGATCTGGTTGAAGGATGGAATTTAGAATCAAACATGAAAACACACAAAAACTTTCTGCAACTTAATCCAGGAGACTGGGAAGCTAGCAGAATACCCATAAGGCAAATGCGTCAATCACTAATTATTGCGAAAGATGGAGACCGGGTTGGTGCATGTGCCAGAGTAGTTAGGGCTTCTTACTTTGATAATGATCAAGGACAGTTTATTCAAATGCCAAGGGAAGGCGACATTGCCAATTATTTAGGCCTTGGCGATAACGAATTAGCAAGGCTGGTCTACATGGATGATTCGGATTCGCTGTATTTGTTACGAGGGGAACAAGGTTCACAAAATATAAGCCCCGATGAGGCAAACGAACAACTAAGAAGACTTTTGGAGGAAAGAGATAATGAGTCCTGAAGGGAGAAGAAGAGTAGAATTTACATTTAATACAAGACCTGATATTCTTGCTGGTCGTCTTATTGGAGTACGAATAAGGCTTGGTAATCAATTGGCCGAGATTGTGGGAACAGAGTGGTATCCTGCAGAAGAAAATACGAAAGGGACATATAGGAAAGTTTATGAATCAGAGCCGGGTACATTAGTCGCTACAGGATATAGAAATTCAGTCTTGCCCTTAGTTGCTGCAAAAGGCGGAGCTTGCGTTCTTATTCGCGAAATTGAGGTACGAAATCAGGAAGGAAAACTTGAAACTGTAAAAGGGCCTGGAAGAGTTGGAGAAAAATTGGGTTTGAAAAAAGGTGACGCGCGGAATCTAAGTATGGAAGATCCCCATGATTTAATATTTAGTTTGGTAGAGATCAATCGATAGGGATTCAATTCAATTAAAAACTAGAGTTGCATTGGGGTTTTTGTGGTTGACAAAGATTGTATGGATATCATACAATATCCCCATAAATACTACAGTTAATATTTCGATTCCAACGAAATTATATAAAGATGCAAAGAGATTTGCTGCCGAATATGGATATTCATCAATGAGCGAATTAATTAGGCAAGCTTTAAGAATAGAATTATATTCTGCTCCCGAGCTTGGGAGGAAAGGTAAAGCTCTCAAGAGAATTAATAAAAATATTTAACAACTTCATTGCGCTTGCAATCAATTTTTTTTTGTGATAGGATGGGTCGATCTTCGAACATTGTTCGAATTATTAAACAATGTTAATAAAACCTCAGACTACTTCTTTTGCTAAAATTCGTGTAATTGGTGTTGGCGGTGGAGGAGGAAATGCTATCGGTACAATGATCTCTGACGGACAGATTAACGGTGTTGAATTTATGTCCATTAACACAGATGCCCAAGCACTTCTTAATAATCAGGCAAACATAAAAATTCAAATTGGAGAAAACTTGACCCGCGGTCTTGGATCAGGTGGAGATCCTGAAGTAGGCGTTAAGGCAGCTGAAGAGTCTCGCGAAAAAATTAAGGAGATGCTTGAGGGTACAGATATGGTTTTCTTGACGGCAGGAATGGGCGGCGGAACGGGAACAGGAGCAACTCCCATTATTGCAGAAGTAGCAAAAGACGTAGGTGCACTAACCGTCTCCGTTGTTACAAAGCCATTTCTCTTTGAAGGTACACGCAGAATGGTTGCGGCAGAAGAAGGAATAGAAAGATTAAAAGAGAAGGTCGATACATTAATTGTTATTCCAAATCAGAGAATTCTTGAAGTGATAGACAAAAAATTGTCCCTTCTTGAAGCATTTAGGGTCGCTGATTCAGTTCTTAATCACGGGGTGCAAGGAATCTCCGATTTAATAACTATCCCGGGGTTGATTAACGTTGATTTTGCAGATGTCAAAACAATTATGACAAATGCAGGATCTGCATTAATGGGAATTGGGATTGGAGTAGGTGAGAATAGAGCGCAATTGGCGGCTAGGCAGGCAACATCCTCGCCGTTACTTGAGGTCTCAATGGAGGGCGCACGTGGAGTTCTCTACAACATTATTGGGGGAACAGACCTTTCAATGTCTGAGGTCAATGAAGCATCAAAAATTATTGCATCTGCGGCAGATCCCGATGCAAATATTATTTTTGGTGCAACAATTGATGAGAATCTTCATGATCAAATCCGCATTACGGTTATCGCAACCGGTTTTGATGAGTCAAGAAGAAAGCTTCAGGAGTTAGTCGAGAAACCGGAAGAGATATTGGCAGAAAATGGTGACCAAGGCCCGCCATCAACGTCTCCCGAAGACGAAAAAGAATCAATCTTTGACATCCCCGCCTTTTTACGCCAAAAGAATTAATTTACCCTATTTATATTCCCTGCTTGAACCAGAATGTTTGGAGAGTGCAAATAAAATAATAATTTGCTTCTTAGATTCGTCAAAATCCCAGATAATTCGAAGGTCACCAGTTATCCAGCTGCTCCATTTTTTCCCAAAATTCCGAGTATTTACTTTATGACTTTTTAAGGAAGGATAGAACGGATCGTTTTTTATTAATCTCAATACTTTTTTCGTCCGTTTTTCAAATTCTTTATTACCCTTAATTATTGATTTATAAGTGGAAGGGAACGTGCTTGCAAAATGGAGAGCGTACATGCTTAAAGGCTTGCGAGATATCTATCAAGTTCTTCATCAGTTTTGATGGCTGTATATCGTCCATTTTTATAATCTTCCAATCCCTTTGCAATCACTTTTTCGGTTTCTTCATCTACTAAAGGTATATCTTCGATCTCTTTTTTATATTTTTCGGCAAGGGCAACCTTTATAATTTCGGCCTCAGATAACACACGATATTTGCTTCTCAAAAAAGCTAACACTTCAGCAAGCTCTGGTGTTTTATTTAATCTTATTTGTGCCATGCTACCTATATTAGGGCATTTACTACCTAATGTCAAGCACTAATTGTAGCCCTAAGTGACAAACTTAGCCTCAAATTCATGTCGTTATTTGAACCTTGTGCGACACGAAGTTGAATGTGATCTATAAGTTTAATATAATCGCTGGGTGACTTCACCAGAAACAGACGGTAATCAAAGTCCCCAAATTGATGCTCAAAAAGAACGTGTAGGGCAAACATTATTTCAGGTAAGATTTGGCTTAGGCCCTCATACTGTCAGATTTAGTTATTGGCATGAGACGATAGTTCAGGACCTAAACATTTTTTTTCAACCCTCAAACGCAACCCAACGTAATATTTTCTTTTGTGAAGATGCTCTCGGGTCTCAAACGTATGAGAATACTTTAAAAGCTGCTTATAAGCATTACGGCAAATATTCTACAGCTTACGAATTTGCAAGATTATATCGTCTTCGTGATGGATTTCCTCCCTCTGCAACAGTTGAAGCTAGCTATAATAGTCAACTTCGGTCCTTGCATCCGCTTGCATCTGATGGTTCTGAGTTTTTACATAAAGTGTTTGGAGTTATAGATGAGATAGTAGATAAAAATGGCATTCTAATTGATGTAGAAACAGAGAAGAGAAAAGATCCTAAAGAGCGAGAGCAAATGGAAAGAATACTCATGCAAGGACAATCCCCACGGCCAAAGTCCGTTGAGGAATTTCGTCAACATGCTATTGGATTGTGGAATATGAAGAGGGTAAGGGATAGAAAAATCACAGATGATCTTGTTGAATTATATAAAAAAGCAATTGGGAGAAACGAAGCCACAAAAGTTTATGTTTCTCTAGGACAAAATCACTCAGGCGTAAACGATCTGCTAGCTGCCAAGTTATACAAGAAACCCTCTTTCGAACCGTCAGTAACTTTGGGAGAATTTCAACCACCACGAAGAGAAATATTCCCACATGCCATTTCCCTATTAGACTTAGGAAAACCAATTTCTTCTGAGCAATGGCAGGCTTTATATGAGGAAGCCATGATGCCTCCGAGATGAGTCGTTGACTTATCTTTTATAAACTGTTAAATTCTTCTTGAGACTTAAAATACCTCTTATTGTTAGGTGTTTATGTTGAGGAGTTTGAAGCTAAATCGGGGCTTTGCCTATAAAATCCCAGCCTTCCTAAGACAGAAGAATTAATATTCGAACCAAAACCTTAATTTCAGAGACCACATATTACTATCAAAATGAGCTTTTAGCAAGAGGGGCAAGGAGGTAGTTGACAAATGAATAATTTTACTATACAAATAATATATAAGGCAATTGAGCGCACCAAATAGAAGTGCTTGGTGATAATTGTTTTTTATCATACAAGCTCATTCCTGTCCTGTAAATAATGATGCGCAATCAATTGGCTGTCCTGATATTAATAGCTTCTGTAGTTCTCCTAGTTCTACTAGATAGAGGCACAAAGGTATCAGATAATTCGGTTAAAACCGAACCCGCCAAAGTCGAACCTATTCAAGGGACTGACTTCAAACAAGTAACGTTGACTGCAAAAGCCGCAGAGCGGCTCGGGATTAAAACAGTTCCGGTTCGTGAAGAAATATCAGCCAGAACGGACACTCTAAAGCTTGTTGTTCCTTACGATTCAATAATCTACGGTCTAAACGGCGAAACATGGGTATACATAAACCCTAAATCTCTTGTTTTCGTTCGGTCTCCGATAAGTATCGACTACATAGTAGGAGATTTTGCGATTCTCTCTGAGGGCCCAACTTCTGGTACAAAGGTCGTAACAGTCGGAGTAGCACAGCTGTATGGTATAGATACAGGAATTGGGAAATAACAAAAGAAGATTTTCTGCCCTATGCAATGGATTATTAGATCGAGCTTAAGACTTCAATTTATCTTACTTATTCTTGCTGCAGCTCTTGTGGTTTTTGGTATCCGGGAACTTCGGACTATGCCCATTGATGTCTACCCTGAGTTTAATCCGCCGATGGTGAACGTTCAGACTGAAGCCCTCGGGCTTTCCGCAGCGGAAGTGGAAGCTCTTGTTACTGTTCCACTCGAGGCAGATCTTCTTAATGGTGTAGCATGGGTTGATCAAATTTACTCTGAGTCGGTCACTGGTCTATCGTCAATTCACCTCATCTTCAAACCCGGGACAGATCCTATTCGGGCACGTCAAATGGTGCAGGAGCGTCTGACGCAGACGTATGCTTTGCCAAATGTCTCAAAACCTCCCACGATGCTCCCGCCCCTATCGACCACGAGCCGCGTCATGATGGTTGGACTTTCCTCGGATAAACTTTCCCTTATTGAAATAGGAGTATTGGCCCGCTGGAATATTACGCCCCGCCTGATGGGGGTGCCTGGAGTTGCTAATGTGGCTATTTGGGGACAGAGAGAGCGGCAATTGCAGGTACAAGTGGATCCGGAGAAATTATATGCTCAGGGCGTTACCCTTTCACAAGTTATCAAAACAACAGGAGAAGCCTTGTGGTTTTCGCCATTAAGCTTTCTAGAATCATCGTCGCCCGGAACAGCCGGGTGGATTGACACTCCCAATCAAAGGCTTGGTATCCAACACGAGCTGCCCATCTCTGAGCCTTCGGATCTGGCACAGGTGGTTCTCGCGGACAACACGGAGTTAAGACTCGGTGATGTCGCAAAGGTGGTGGAAGATCATCAGCCGCTCATTGGGGAAGCTATCTTGAAGCGCGGTCCAGGACTTTTGCTCGTCATTGAAAAATTTCCTGGGGCAAACATAAAAGAAGTTACACGTAGGGTAGAGGAAGCACTTGTTGCCATGCGGCCCGGTCTTACCGGTATAGATATTGATACTACTATTTTCCGTCCTGCTACCTACATCGAGAAGGCAACTCACAATCTCACCCTGATGTTGCTTGTTGGCACTATGCTTGCGATTTTGGTTTTTTATTTTTTTTTCTTTGAGTGGCGTATAGCACTCATCAGCGCGGCTTCGATGCTTTTATCATTACTAACAGCAGGGTTCGTGCTTTATCTTCGCGGGACAACTTTCAATACGATGACTCTTTTGGGATTCATTATCGCAATCGGCGTTGTCATGGACGATGCCGTTATCGGCGTAGAAAATATCTATCGGCGTTTTCATCAGAATGGTAAAAAGAAGCGTAGCCAGATGTTTGTTACTTCGGTTATTTTAGAAGCGACTAGTGAGTTGCAAGGACCATTAGTTTTCACAACGCTGATGATTCTTCTCACAGTGTCACCAGTATTTTTTATGCAAGGAGAGTCTGGTGCATTTTTTCAACCATTTGCCACATCTTTTGTGTTGGCAGTCTTGAGCTCTACGATAATTGCTCTTATCTTAACCCCAGTATTAAGCCTGACTTTTTCAAGAGCTTTCCTCAAGCGGCACGAATCACCTCTTGTGAGTTGGTTGAACCTAAGCCTGAGGAGACTTCTTGTGCCGGCTTTTAAGGTGCCGAAACAAACATACATCATAGTCGTTGTCGCCGTTTTTGTAGGTTTGTCAGTTTTACCAACTCTTAGTGTTTCACTCGTTCCAAAGTTTAGGCAGACAGATCTATTGATCAAATGGGAGGGCCCACCTGGCACATCCCGTCTTGAAATGAGCCGGATTATAAACCAGGCAAGTCAAGAGTTACGGGAAGTTACTGGTGTCACAAACGTCGGTGCTCATCTCGGGCGAGCCATCACTGGGGATAAAGTTGCCGGAATCAATTCCGCTGATCTTTGGATCAGTCTTGATTCTCAAGCTGACCTAGACATAGCAACAAAAAACATTCAGGAAGTAATTGACGGTTACCCCGGGCTTTTTCATCAGGTCCAGACGTACCAACCAAAAAGAACGCGAGAAGCACTCACGGATGAAAATGAAACCCTAAGCGTTCGGATTTATGGTCATGATTTGAAAGTTCTTGAAAGACTTGGGAAGGAAGTTAGGAAGGCAATTTCAGGGATCGACGGTGTAGTTGCCACTGCGGAAGAACCACAAGTCGAGGAACCGCAGGTGCAAATCAAAGTGGATCTTAAGAGAGCTCAAGCTTATGGGCTCAAACCAGGCGATATACGTCGACAAGCAACCACATTACTGTCAGGCATCCAAGTCGGCAGTCTTTATGAAGACCAAAAAGTATTTGAAGTAGTGGTATGGGGCGAACCTGAAATCCGTAATAGCCTTACCGATATTCGTGATCTAATGATTGAAACACCCGCTTTCGCACAAGTGCCTTTGGAGGAGTTGGCAGAAGTTAGTATCGCGCCTGCTCCAATTATCATTAAACGCGACAGTGTTTCCCGTTTTCTTGATGTTGAAGCTCGTGTGCCTGGTCGTGATCTTGTTTCGGTCGCGGCTGATATAAGAAGTAAACTCAAGTCAGTCGAATTTCCTCTTGAATACCATATGGAGGTTCTCGGTGCATCTATTGAGAAACAAGCGTCGCGCGCGCGTATGTTGGTAGTTATCGTTACCGCGGCAGTCGGGATTTTTCTTCTCATGCAGGCAGCCTTTGGTAGCTGGCGTTTGGCAATAGTATCTCTTCTGAGTTTACCTATGGCGCTTGTGGGGGGTGTTTTGGCAGCTTTTCTAACCGGTGGTATTCTATCGCTCGGTTCACTAGTTGGATTTCTTACAATACTTGGAATTGCAGTAAGAAACAGTATCTTACTCATCAGTCACTACCAGCATCTTGAGAGACTTGAAGGCCAAACCTTTGGTCCCAAACTCATCCTGCGTGGTACTCGCGAACGACTAGCACCAATTCTTGCGACTGCACTCGCATTAGGGCTTTTTCTTCTTCCAGCAGTACTATTTGGTAATATTACTGGGGTTGAGATAGTGCAACCGGCGGCAATTGTCATTTTTGGTGGGCTTATCACCTCGACTTACCTCACCCTCCTCGTTTTACCGGTCTTATACTTACGTTTTGGAAAAATCCACCATGGATGAGATGCGGTTAATCATTGCTTCGAGTTTACGATTTCGCTATTTGGTGGTCTTTGTAGCCCTCGTGCTGATGGTTTTTGGCATCATCCAAATCCGCACCATGCAAGTTGATGTCTTTCCGGAATTTGCCCCCCCTCGGGTAGAAGTTCAGACTCCAAGTTTAGGACTCTCATCAGCTGAAGTTGAAGCACTCGTTACTGTTCCTTTAGAACAGAATTTGAACGGGCTACCAGGGCTTGATATTATGCGCTCAAAGTCTGTTGAGCAATTGTCATCAATCGTTCTTATATTCAAGCCGGGGACAGACCTGATGAAAGCACGCCAGCTGGTAGCAGAACGGTTGGCAATCGCAACGTCCACGCTACCGAGTTGGGCCGCGCCACCTTCTATGCTGCCGCCTTTATCATCCACTGCGCGCACCATGAAAATCGGAATTTCATCAAAAGAGCGGTCCACGACAGAACTATCTATGATTACCTATTGGACAATTAAGCAGCGGATACTGAGAGTTCCTGGTGTTGCCAATGTTGCTATTTGGGGCGAGCGTATCCAAGCACCACAGGTGCAAGTCGAGCCGATACGACTCGCAGCGCAGGGTGTTACAGTAGATGATGTTTTACAGGTTACCTCAGATACTCTGGATTCGGGGTTAATACAGTATTCAGAGGGATCGAAAATCGGTACCGGGGGATTCCTTGAGACCCCCAATCAAAGGTTCCCGATCCAGTATATCCAGCCCATCAAAGATTCTCGAGAACTCGCGCTGCTTCCAATCAATGAAAAGAAAAAAAGCGATGGGAGCCAACTTTTGCTGAGCGATGTAGCTGAGTTGACTGAGGGTACCTGGCCAATGATAGGGGACGCAGTCGTAAACGACGGAGAAGGACTTCTTCTTATCGTTGAAAAATTTCCCTGGGGTAATACTCTTGAAGTCACACGTGGGGTAGAGGAAGCGATCAACGAGATGCGCCCAGGTCTTGCTGGCATTGATATTGATACTACTATTTTCCGGCCGGCAACCTTTATCGAATCAGCAATCGATAATCTCATCAGTTCACTTATTCTCGGAGCCGTGTTGGTAGTTCTGGTTCTCATACTCTTTCTTTGGAATTTGCGGGTCGCAGTTGTCAGCGCCACAATCATACCGTTGACAATGGTAATAACTCTTTTGGTGCTTTCCCTTTTTGGAACGACCATCAACGTGATGGTGCTTGCTGGTTTGGTTGTTGCCATTGGGGCAGTTGTGGATGATGCGATCGTTGATGTTGAAAACATCGTGAGGAGGCTTCGTCAGTATCGAAAGCAGGGTAGTAAGAAATCAGCGGCGAATATTGTACTTGAGGCTTCACTCGAGGTACGCAACCCCATTATCTATGCCTCGCTGATTGAGATGACGGCTTTATTGCCGGTGTTTTTTATGCAAGGGCTATCAGGCGCATTTTTTCAACCATTTGCCCAGGCTTATGTGGTGGCAGCGCTAGTGTCCCCGCTGGTCGCGCTCACCGTAACACCGGCACTTGTTCTGATCTTATTCTCAAGTGTCTCACCAAGCACTCGTGTGTCTCCCATCCTGCCGTGGTTACACCGCAGATACGAGAGATTCCTTGATTCGCTCCTTAAAACCCCGCGCCCTGCGTACATCGTTTCAGGTATCCTTCTAATAGCGGGTCTTGCCATATTGCCATTTCTTGGACAGGAACTACTGCCATCATTTAAGGAACGGGATTTTTTAATGCACTGGGTAGCCAAGCCCGGCACATCTCATCCTGAAATGGTGCGTATTTCAACCCGTGCCTGTCGGGAGCTGCGTTCCATTGAAGGTGTTCGCAATTGTGGATCGCATATCGGGCAAGCCCTTTTGATGGATGAAGTGTATGGTATTTATTTTGGAGAAAATTGGATCAGTGTCGATCCCGCTGTCTCTTATGATAAGACGCTTTCAAAAGTTCAGGCTTTGGTCGACGGCTACCCGGGACTCTATCGGGACGTGCAGACCTATTTAAAAGAGAGAATCAGAGAGGTACTGACCGGATCGAGCTATCCCATAATCGTTCGAATTTATGGACAGGATCTTGAAATCCTTCGCCTAAAGGCGGCTGAGGTAGAAGAGAAACTTGCAAAGATTGAAGGTCTTGTAGATGTTCATACGGAGCTTCTTACTGACATACCCCAAATAGAGATCGAGACGGATCTTTCCCGCGCCGCCGCCTATGGACTCAAACCAGGCGATATCCGGCGGGCCGCGGCTTATTTAATAGCCGGCGAGGAAGCGGGGGATCTTCACTCAGCTAACCGTACATATGATGTGAATGTCTGGAGTACGCCGGCAACGCGTCATAGTTTGACGAGTATACAGGAACTTCCAATTGATATTCCCTCCGGCGGTCAAGTGTCGATGAAGGATGTGGCGGATATACGTATTGAGCCGGTTCCCAATGCTATAAATCATGAAAATCTCGCGCGTCGCATCAACGTCGAAGCCAACGTTGCGGGTCGCGATATCGCAAGTGTCGGAGACGAAGTTGAAGATGTTCTTCGTGAAGTTAATTTCCCTCGTGGGTATCATCCAGAATTACTCGGCGAATACGTGGAGCGTGAGAGCGCTAGTCAGCGCATCTTCATTGCAGGGCTTTTTGCGGTTGTCGTCATTTTCTTTATTCTGCGAGTTTCACTGGGTAGCTGGGTTCTTTCGATAATGTCTCTTCTGAGTCTACCTATGGCTTTGACTGGGGGTGTTTTAGCAGCTTTTATGGCAGGTGGTATTCTATCGCTCGGATCACTAGTTGGATTTCTTACAATACTTGGAATTGCAGTAAGAAACAGTATATTGCTTATTAGTCACTACCAGCATCTTGAAAAACATGAAAATGAGACCTTTGGTCCCAAGCTCATCCTGCGCGGTACCCGTGAACGGTTGGCGCCAATCCTTATGACTGCGCTTACAACGGGACTCGCTCTCGTACCCTTAGTTATTGCCGGTAATATACCCGGACATGAAATAGAGCATCCCATGGCCATCGTCATTATTGGCGGACTCGTGACTTCCACCTTGCTCAATTTATTCGTTGTACCCTCACTTTATTTGCGCTTTGGATCACGTAATAATATATAGAGGTAAAGATATTGAAAACAGCGTGTCTAGTATGTATAATGCAAAAGCTTAACAAATCAACCTAAAATGAAAAACAAAAAACTGTGGATATTCTTTACACTGATTATTGCCCTCGGTATCTTCGTTTCGAAATCATTCCTAGGTTGGAGTGGGGAGACTTCCGAATCGGATAACAGTAATAAAGCTGCTCCGAAATTTGAGAATTTTGACCCAAAAAATTTTGACGAGAAGTCTACCAATGTAAACAATAAATGGATGCCTCTTGTGCCCGGTACTCTCTTTGTATATAAAGGGACAACTGTGGAGGACGATGGAAAGATCGTGCCTCATCGCATAGAGGTTAACGTCACAGATTTAACCAAGGAGATAGGCGGCGTGCGTTCCGTGATTACCTGGGATCTTGATTATAGTGACAACAAACTTGTCGAGGCGGAGCTTGCCTTCTACGCACAAGATAAAGACGGTAATGTCTGGCGCATGGGAGAATATCCGGAGGAATACTCCGATGGGGAGTTTGATAAAGCTTCACCCTGGATGCATGGGATTAAGGGTGCAAGAGCGGGAATCATGATGCAAGCCACGCCAAAAGTCGGGACCCCGAGCTATTCTCAGGGATGGGGCCCAGAGGTCGACTGGACAGATCGTGGACAGGTAGACAAGATGGACGAAAAATTTTGTGTTCCCGTTGCATGCTATCAGAATGTTTTGGTGATTGCCGAGACCAGTGCATCGGAGCCGGACGCGGTGCAGCTTAAATATTACGCCCCGGATGTAGGAAATGTCAAGGTTGGGTGGCGCGGAAAAGGTGAAAAATCAAAGGAGATTCTGGAACTAGATAAGCAAGAGATGCGAAGTCAAGATTCCCTGGAAAGTGTCCGGGAGGAGGCGCTGAAATTGGAAAACCACGCTTACGAAGTTAGCCGTGATGTATACGGCCTCACCAAAAAGGCGAAATAGGTTTAAATTTTTCATGATCCTGCCCGCATTGCATTGTAATGAGGGCAAAAAAATTCATAAAGAAAAAGTTAATTAGGTTTCGGAAATGGATTAAATCCGGCTCATGGAAGAAACGCGCGCTACTCCTTGCTCTTGTTTTTATGGTGCTATTTTTTCTTCTCAAAAGCACATTACTTCGCGGCGGCCCGGAGTACTCTTTTGATACAGTTGAAAAAGGAAATGTAACCCAAGTTATTACAGTAAATGGAAATGTTATTGCATCAAACGCTACAGATGTTTTTTCTCCCACAAATGGCGTACTGGACGAAATATTTGTGAAAAACGGTGACATAGTTGCCAAGGGCAATGCGTTGTTTACTGTACGAAGTACGGCCACCCCACAAGAGCAGGCATCAAGTTTTGCAAGCTATCAATCGGCTCTCAATACTTTAAATACTGCACAAAATACCAAGTTGGCACTTGATGCTGCCATGTGGGCGAAACAGCAGACATACCTTGCTGCTCAAAATGAGCAAAACTATAAAAACAGTAATTCCCAGAACCCCACAACAGGTAGGGCCTATACAAATCTTGAAAAACAAAGCATTGATTCCGGAGTTTACCAGACTCAAAAAGATTTTGCCGCAGCAGAGCAAGCATATAAAACAGCAGACGTTGCTATTGCCGATGGACAAGCACAGGTTGCAGCCAAACTTCTTGCTTATCAAGCAACCCAAAGTACGACTATTTATGCACCAATCGCGGGTCGAGTCCACAATCTTATTGGTTTAAAGGGAGCCAGGGTTGAAGGTCAGACAAGTAATGCGGCACAGGTTAAGTCTGCTGCGATTATTGCAAGCGATACAAGTGAGTATACAGTAGGCATTGCTGCCTCCGAAGTTCACATTAGTAAAATAAAACTAGAACAACCAGTGACAATTCTATTCAATGGAATTGCTAATAAAAAATACAAAGGTCGCGTAACTCAGATCGATACCTTTGGTACCAATACTAATGGTATTGTTACGTATAACGTTTTTATGGCAATTGAAGATGGAGATCCATCAATAAGAGCAGGTATGTCAGCAGTTCTGACAATAAGTACAGACGAACACAAAGATGTTTTGACTGTCGGAAATGCCGCAATTATTACTTATGAAGGTGAAAAAGTAGTACAAGTGCTAAATGAGGATGGAGAAATTGAATTTATACCGGTTAGTGTAGGGCTTCGTGGAAACAGAAGGAGCGAAATCGTAGGAGGCGTAGATGAGGAGACGGAGGTCATTCTTGGTAATACGGAGTCTATGAATCAGGGAGGCAGCTCATTCACACTTGGTGAGTAATATGAAATCAGCTAGGTCTCCTCTTATAAGTTTTCAAAATATTACAAAATCGTATAAAACAGGAGGTAATACCTATCAGGTACTTAAGGGAATTACGCTGACAATCACGCAAGGAGAATTTGTTGCAATCATGGGTCCTTCTGGGAGTGGCAAATCAACAATTATGCATATCATGGGTGGTCTTGATTCACCAACAAATGGAGAATATTTGCTACGGGGGAGAAAAATTTCACAATACACAGATGATCAGCTGGCCCAAATTCGAAATAGAGATATAGGGTTTGTCTTTCAGGCATTTAATTTACTACCAAGAACTACCGTTGTCAAAAATGTACAGAGGCCAATGATGTACAGTGATATTGTTCCTGCTACGCTTCGCCCTAAGAGGGCAATGGAAATGCTCTCCCTTGTTCGTCTTTCGGAGAAGGCGGAAAGCCTCTCAAGTCAGCTATCCGGTGGTCAAATGCAGCGCGTGGCTATTGCTCGTGCACTTGTTATGAATCCCCAAATTATCCTGGCTGATGAACCAACTGGGAATCTTGATAGCAAAGCGTCTTCTGAGATTATGAAATTACTAAAAGCACTTAACAAAAAGGGGCATACGGTTGTAGTTATCACGCATGATTTGGAAATCGCCGCGTATACCAACAGAATTATCTCCATTAAGGATGGTAGTATAGTTTCCGGTAAATCGAGCACCTTTAATAAAAAATAACTATGGAATTTGGAGAAATTCTAATGACAGCAGTTAGGTCGCTTCATTCAAATATTTTGCGTACGTCTCTGACAACGCTTGGAATTGTGATCGGAATTTTTGCGATTACGCTTATTCTTATCATAAGTCAAGGCGCGACAAGTGCTATTACAGCTAAATTCTCGTCTCTTGGAACAAAGCTCGTTCATGTGCCTAATGGTCCCAATGAAGCCTTATCAACTGAGGACGCGTCTGTAATTGCTCAGCAAGTATCAGGTATTGCCGCATACAGCGTAGAAGTGAATAGGAGCGAGACGGTGAGCGCCGGCGGAAAAAATATTATCGCAACAATTGAAGGTGTATCCCCAACACACGCCGATATTTTTTTTCTGGGCGTTGAGAAAGGTAGTTTTTTTACAGAGGATGATAACGATTCGTACTCCTCGATAGCAGTCCTTGGCTCAGAAATTGCTGAGAGGCTTTATGATGAAGGCAGCCCAATCGGGCAATACTTGCAAATTAAAGGTAAATTCTTTTATATTATCGGCATCTTGTCACAAAAGGGCAGCACGATCGCCGGTGCAAGTCCGGATACTTCAGTATATATTCCAATAAACACAATGATAAATATTGTTACGGGTACCAAAGTCATAGACACGATCGATATTTTGGCCAAAAAGCAAGAAGATGTTGATCCAATCTCCCATGAAATAAAACAACTTCTTCTTGAACGTTACAGCGTCACTGACCCCCAAGTTATTGAGGACTATTCAGTCTTTACATCAAAGGATTTAATCGCGAGTATCACATCAATTACAGGTATCATAAATTCCGTTCTAGCAGGAATTGCGGGGATTTCTCTTGTGGTCGGAGGAATAGGTATTATGAATATTATGCTTGTGACCGTTACTGAGAGGACAAAAGAAATTGGACTCTTAAAAGCAATCGGAGCCAAACGTAGGGATATCTTATTGCAGTTTTTAACCGAAGCAATTGTTTTGACGCTGGCAGGGGGATTTATCGGTATAGCACTTGGCATTATGGCCGGATTTATCGCATCCCTTTTCATAGTAGTTCCTTTCGAGCTTCCTTTTTTGTCAATCATTGCGTCAGGGATTGTTTCAATTCTTGTCGGACTTATTTTTGGTATGTACCCGGCGCAGCGCGCTGCAAAAATGACCCCAGTTGATGCACTCCGATATGAGTAAAGTAGATAGAATGGTTGTTACGCAGTATGTGAAAAATGGGACCAGAAGTGCGACCTTGACATCCCCGCATTCCTAAGACAGAAGAACTAACTACTTCTCAAAGACGTAGAATTGGTTGATGCCAAAAAGGATGTTCTTCTTCCTAACTTTATAAGGAATTGTATCAAGATATATTAGATTTGAATGCGGTGTACCTCTGTCTTGGAAAATTTTGAGCTTCTCAAGAATTAGACATAACCAATCAAAATGAGGAACAGGTGATGACGCAATCAAAAGTCCTCCTGGTTTTAATATAAAATTGATTTCTGAGAGACAATCCACATGTTCTAGCATTTCAAGCGCTATCACAACGTCAAAAGAGTGTTTTTTAAACGGATGCTTTTTTATATCGCCTATTATATCTGCAGGAGGAGTAAGCGCAAACCCAACGCAGTTATAACCCTTTGAGCGTAGTTTTTTTGTTAACCACATAGACCCACATCCAAGATCAAGGACTTTCTGGGACTTTTTTAAATAGGGGAGAAGAAGTTTTAATTTAGTCCTGTTTCCAAAGGATAAATTTCTATACATCTTTTTATTCGAGGCCGATCTGCTGTTTGAGCTGGATCCAAAGCTGACCAAGAAATCCAGATTTATTGTATTTTTTCCAAACAGCTTTTCTTTTAGCGTCCTCTGTCCCCGGGAGCTCCGGATTTCGCCAAGCTGACTTTACAACCCATTCATTTTTTTGGTTTTGGACTGCGGCAACACTAATTTTGTATTCTTCAAACTCACGTTCGAATACTAATCCTCCATATTTACCTTTTTTGTTTCTTGTTGGATGTTTAAAAGTTTCCCAGGCATCCGAAATTTTTATTCCTCGTTCTTTAAGTTGTTTTTGAGCGTGTAGTGTAAATATAAGGTCGAAATATTGCATTTATTTTTTGAAGAAAATCAAGTTTGCTATAAGAAGCGACATAATAAAAACGTCAATAGATGCCAATCCTTGGACAATTCCAAGATCAACTAAAAATCGTGAACCCAATAGGAAAGTAAGAACAGAAACCGTCACTCCGTAAAGAATTTGCTTATGCTTATCAGACGGAGAGGTAAGCGGCTCGGGTAGCATTACGAGCGAAAAGAATATAATTGTTGGATTAAAAAGAGTAAAGGATAGAGTATTTAACGCAAAGTTGCCAAGACTTATGGTGATAAGAACTATATAAGAAATAAGAAAGCTTAAAATTGAATAGTATCTCCTCATTCTATATGCACTGATATATAATGGCAAAAGCAATATAACGTACAAAATTAGTGTTTGAATAGTAAAATTGCTCGAATATTGGAAAGAAGTCCCCCACCAAGACGCATTAACCCCAAAGATAAGTCCTCCCATTAGTAATCCCGATGCGGCAGGATTAAATATATGCTTATTGTTAATCCTGATAAAGTTTTTAATTGCCATGGCAATAAACGCAATTGCCACGATTTTATACCAGGCAAGTGTTGGATCAACAAGAAGTATTAATATCATTCCTGTCACAACAGCCGCATGTGGAATAAAAAGCTTTCTTTTTCGAACATAAGAAATTACTAGGTCTGATAGTATTGTTGATGACAGTGCAATAGCCAATACGTAAATGTATTGCTCAAAAGGTAGTTGTCCGAAAGCAGAAAGATATATTGCAATAAGAGCAAACGACATTTGCACCTTGGGGAGTTTTAATTTCTTTAGCATAGTTCGATTATAAGCAGGTTGAATAAAAAGCTCAAGTAAGCTAAGATTGAAGCTATTATGTTTAAGCCAGTTGACCCAAAAGTCGATTTCCCAAAACTCGAGGAAGAGTTTCTAAAGAGGTGGTACGAAAAAGGAATCGTTAAAAAATATCTCGAGAGAAATAAGAACTCGAAAAACCAATTCTCCTTCCTTGACGGGCCAATAACAGCAAATAATCCAATGGGGGTACACCACGCCTGGGGCAGAACCTACAAAGATTTCTGGCAACGGTTTTGGAATATGAAAGGATATCGTGAACGCTTCCAAAATGGGTTCGATGAACAAGGATTGTGGGTTGAGGTTGAAGTTGAAAAAGAATTAGGACTTCATAGTAAAAAGGATATTGAGAATCTTGTTCTTGGAAATAAGTTCAAAAGTCTTGAGAAATTTATAAACTTATGCAAAGAACGTGTTAAAAAATACTCTGGAATTCAAACAGAACAGTCAAGGAGACTTGGGTACTTCATGGATTGGGAAAATTCTTATCATACCTCATCTGATAAGAATAACTATACGATCTGGAATTTTATAAAAGCAGTTAATGAAAAAGGATGGTTATACAAAGGGCACGATACAGTACCATGGTGTCCTAGATGTGGCACTGCGATATCCCAACATGAAATATTAACGGAAGAATACAAAGAGCTAACGCATGAAACTGTATATTTCAAACTCCCAATTAAGGGTCGTCATAATGATTTTTTACTCGTATGGACAACTACCCCGTGGACTATCCCTTCTAATGTTGCTGTTGCGGTTAACCCAAAAGAAACTTACGTGAGCATTCATGGCAATACTGGTGAGCGATTATGGGTGATGGAGAAAAGAGTAAGCATTATCGATGACAAGAAAGGCGAACCTCTCGAGAGAAAAACAGGAAAAGAATTGTTGGGGTGGACATACGAAGGGCCCTTTGACAATTTACCATTGGTTAAAAATACACTAGGAAATTATATTCATCGCATAATTGATGGCGGAGAAATTGTAACAGAAACGGAGGGAACGGGACTTTTGCATGTTGCCCCCGGAGCAGGGGAAGAAGATTTTAAGTTGAGTAAAGAAAATAAGCTGCCTGTAATAGCTACGATAGAGGAAGACGCGTCTTATATGGGAGGACTGGGCGAATTTTCGGGTCAAAATGCGAAAAAACACCCCGACCTCATAATTGACTATCTAAAAAATAAGGATGGAGGAAAATTCTTTGTCAAAACAGAAAAATATAAACATAGATATCCAACCTGTTGGCGATGCAAGACGGAGCTTGTTTGGAGAATTGTTGATGAGTGGTATATTGCTATGGATAAGCAGGATAATTCTGGTAAGACATATCGCGAACAAATGATCGAGGTTGCCGAGAAAATTACTTGGATGCCTGATTGGGGACTCGCTCGAGAACTGGATTGGCTTAACAACATGCATGACTGGTTGATTTCAAAAAAAAGGTATTGGGGGCTTGCCTTGCCAATTTGGGAGTGTCAAAAATGTAAAGCCTTTAAGGTAATTGGAAGCCGAGAAGAATTAGAGAAGAACGCTGTTGAGGGTTGGAGTAAGTTTGATGGGAATAGTCCTCATAGGCCTTGGATAGATCAAGTCAAAGTGAAGTGTGATAACTGTGGGGAAATTGTTGAAAGAATTCCAGATGTTGGGAATCCATGGCTTGATGCTGGGATTGTTCCTTTCTCAACTATGCCGGAAGATTGGTTCCCGGCGGATTTCATAACAGAGTCTTTCCCCGGCCAATTTAAAAACTGGTTTTACTCGTTAATTGCCATGAGTACAGCACTTAAGAAAACTAATTCCTTCAAGAGGGTGCTTGGATTTGGATCTGTGCGGGATGAAAAAGGGGAAGAGATGCATAAAAGCAAAGGAAACGCAGTTGAATTTAATGAAGCTGCCGACAAAATTGGGGTCGATGTTATGAGATGGCTTTATCTTAGAACAAATCCAGAACATAATGTGAATTTTGGCTATAGCGTATTAGATCAATTAAAGAGACTATTTTTAATAAAGCTTTGGAATGTTTACAGTTTTTTTGTAACTTACGCTAATTTATATGGTTTTACCTCTCAAAGTACGGCCAAAAATAAATTTGATCCCAAAAATATACTGGATAAGTGGATCTTATCAAGAATGACAGGGAATGTGAAAGATATTACTAAGGCAATCGAAAATTACATGGCTTATGAAGCTATGGGTCTTGTTGAAATATTTATCAACGATCTTTCTAATTGGTATGTGAGGAGAATTAGAGATAGGGTTAGTAAAAACGAACATGAAAAAGATAGGAGAGAGGCTTTGCAAACATTATGGGTAGTCTTAACAGAATATTCTAAAGTTCTTGCCCCGATAATCCCCTTTATGGCAGATGAGATATTCACGAGTCTTACAGCTTCGGAATCCGTGCATCTTGAAGATTGGCCTGAACTTAACGAAGATTGGAAGCTTGAAAAGCTTGAGGAAAGCATGGGGAATGGAATAAAAGTTGCATCGGTAGTAAATATGCATAGGAAGATAGCTGGTGTCCCAGTTCGTATACCGGTAAGAAAATTAGCATACAAAGGACCTAAGGAGTTAGATAAAGAAGTAAAAGAGATAGTTTTACAGGAGGTTAATGTTTATGAACTAGAATATCTAGGAAAGTGGGATACAAAAATTGATGATTATAGTGTCGAAGGTGATGTTAAAAGCGAAGCGAATCAAGATTTAGAAGCTGGGCGAGCGCGAGAAATAATCAGAAAAATACAAGCAGAGAGGAAAAACTTGGGAACGAGACTTGATGAAATGGTAGATGTCGAACTTACAGATTGGCCGAAGGATTTCGAAAAAGAAATCAAAAGAAAAGCGCTTATTGATAAGTTAATTTCCGCACATGAATTTCGCGTAATCAAAAAAAATAATGCATAAGCTTGCAATAGCTAGAGTAGATTTCCCGATTCTTCTCACGGCGGTTATAATTGTCATATTATCGCTTGCCGCTTTTTATTCCATTGATATTAGTATATTTCGTCAACAGTTAATTTTTCTGATAGTATCCCTAGCCGGATATCTTATTTTTTTAAATATAGATTACAAAGTTTTCGGCATTTATTCAAAATATGTGTATTTCATGATTATCGTCTCTTTGATATCGCTTTTTTTAATAGGTTTAGAGGCAAGGGGAGCAGTACGTTGGATAGATGTCTTTGGTATACGAATTCAATTTTCGGAGATTATAAAGCCTTTTTTTATAATTTTTTTAGCTTCTTACTTAATCTCAAATAGTTCGCATTCTTTTGGAAAGTTCTTAAAGGCAATTCTTCTGATTTCACCGGTATTCTTTCTCATACTTGTGCAACCGGATTTGGGAAATGCAATGATTTACGCTATTGTCTCATTCTTTATGCTTCTTCTTTATGGATTCCCGATAAGATATTTTTTAGGAATTTTAGGCATATTCTTAGCTCTACTCCCCTTTCTGTTTAACTTTCTTGCCCCATATCAAAAGCAAAGAATTTTAACATTTATAGATCCGGCTTCTGATCCCCTCTCATCATCCTACAACATCGTCCAGTCTCTAATCTCAATTGGCAGCGGAGGACTTGTTGGCAAGGGGTTTGGAGAGGGAACCCAATCAATTCTCAAATTCCTTCCAGAAAGACATACGGATTTTATTTTTGCAACAATATCTGAGAATTTAGGGTTTTTAGGAGGTTTACTTTTAATAGCGCTGTATTTTTTCTTACTATTCCGAATTTATAGAATTAAAAGCTTAGTGCATGATGAATTTTCAAACTTGGTTCTTATGGGCTTATATTTTTTGCTTTTAGTTCACTTCTTCTTAAACGTTGGTATGAATATAGGTATAGTACCAATTGTTGGGGTAACATTGCCATTTGCTTCATATGGCGGCAGTTCTCTTTTAACGAACTTCATAATTCTGGGGTTTATCTCTTCGATTAAATTTGACTTTTTAAAATCCAGACCTCTTGAGATCAGATAGTTTTTTTGTTAAAATATCATCTTTGATATGGAATACGTAATTATTGAGACAGGAGGCAAACAATACAGGGCAGATAAGGGGGCCATCCTTGAAGTTGAGAGACTACCTGCACAAAATAACAGTTCAGTCACGTTTGATAAGATCCTGCTTCACGTGAACGGTTCAGACGTAAGGGTAGGTAAGCCTTATGTTGCAAACATCGCGGTTAAAGCCAGAATTCTGGAGAATTTAAAAGGAGATAAGATAAGAGTTGCAAGATTTAAGGCCAAGTCAAGATACAGGAAGGTGCGTGGACATAGACAAAGCCTCTCTCGAATTCAAATACAAGATATAGTCAAGGCTTAGTTGACCCCGTTAGAGACGCATTTGATTACGCCGAAGTAGGAAAATAATTTTGCTCATAAAATTATTTTCCTCAAGTCTCTAACGGGGTTGATCTATTTTGCACCTCTTGACCGTCGTGAAAAAGGTTGTTATAATCGCGTTAGTTTTCACAAAGCACGAAAATAATAAATAATCAATTATCAATAAATAAAACATGGCACATACAAAATCCCAAGGAGCAGTAAGAGGCAACCGAGATTCGATCTCCAAAAGACTAGGAGTTAAGATCTATGGCGACCAAAAAGTTACGGCTGGCAATATCATAATAAGGCAGCGCGGCTCAAAATTTTTCCCTGGTCAAGGGACATCAATGGGGCGCGATTTCACCATTTTCGCAACAGTACCCGGTATGGTGGGTTTTAGGACTTTGCGGGGAAAGAAAATTGTTGAGATAAGTAAATAAATTACGGCGATGGACGAAAATACAAACGAAAAAATTGTAGAACTTGAAACCACCCTGCTCCAGCCAAATCCTCTTCAGCCTCGAGGCTTAATTTCGCCTGAATCATTAACAGAGCTTGTTAATTCTATTCGTGAGCAAGGTATTCTTGAACCAATTGTTGTAGCCAAAACTCCTGCCGGTTATCAAATTATTGCAGGGGAGAGACGATGGAGAGCGGCAAGGATACTGGGTCTACCAAAGGTACCGGTTATTGTTCGCGATACGACCCCTCAAGGCATGCTAGAAATGTCAATCGTTGAGAATGTTCAAAGGGAGGATCTTAACCCAATCGAACGTGCCCAGGCCTATAAAAGGCTTATTGACGACTTTAATCTTTCAGTTACTGAGGTTGCAAAAAGAGTTGGAAAAAGTCTTCCGTATATTTCAAACACAATAAGGCTTTTGAGTCTTCCAGATGCAATTAAAGACGCTCTTGCGGCAGGTGTTATTACAGAGGGGCATGTCCGCCCCCTGATTTCTATTGGGGATCAAAAATTGATGCTCCAGGCTTTTAAGAAGATTCTAGTTGATGGAATTTCTGTCCGAGGTGCAGAAGAAGTAGCAAGACAATTAAAAAGCGAGGTTCAACAAAAAGAACCGCATAAAAAAGGCGATAGGCTTTATATCCCAGAACTAGATGCCAAGGCTCGTGATCTTATGGAAAAGAAAGGGTTTTCAAGAGTACAGTTTGATCAATCCAGTAAAAAAGCCAGAGCAACCCTAGAACTAAAAGGCGATCCCTCTGAAACTACTCCGTGGCTTCTTTCACTCTCCGACAAGTTAAGTGCCTAATTTATATTATATCTTGCGTGTTTTACTGAGCGGAATTTCGATATTGGCCAGTAGACTAAGAAAGATTTACCAATTGTTTTTCTAGATGGGACAAATCCCCACTCTCTTGAATCTGAGCTAAAACTCCTGTTATCGCCTAAAACAAAGTAGTTGTCGGGCGGAACGATTCGAGGTTCACCGTCTTTAATAAAGGCGCCAGCATAGGTTCTCATATCTGGTGTCAGATATTCAGATTCATCTAGTCTAACGCCGTTTACAAACACAAAGCCTGCTTTAACACGCACCTCATCTCCTGGTATTCCTATCACCCTTTTAATGAAGTCCTTCTCTTCATTTGTGGGTGATTCAAAAACAACCACATCCCCTCTCTCAACAGATTTAAGCCTTAGAGTAATAAGGTTTGTTAAAACATACTCACCATTTGCATAATTGGGATGCATAGATTGACCATTTACCTGAAACGGGCGAAACAGAAAAGCATAGATTACCACAAAAATTGCCCCTGCAATTACTAAAGTTTCAGCAAGGTCAATAAAAATTGTATAAAGTTTTCGAATAATGGGCATAGACTATAATTCTCCGTTATAGGGGTAAATTTGTCAACCACGTTAGAGACTTAAGAAAAATAATTTTAACATAAAATTATTTTTCTACTTCGGCGAAGGTAATGCGTCTCTAACGTGGTCAACCACAATTAGAAATTAGATTCCAAGTCTGGTAGAATCGTAAGACAGTAAAAGGATCCGTAACTCAGAGGTAGAGTGCTTCGTTCACATCGAAGATGTCGGGGGTTCGAATCCCTCCGGATCCACACTTCACTGCGTTCAGTGTAAACTCAGCTTGCGCTGAGGAACGAAGGGTTCAATGTAAGCTTTTATGAATGTTTTATTTCTGACTCGGAGATTTTATCCTGAAATTGGCGGTGTAGAGAAGCATGTTTTAGAGGTTTCGAAAGAATTAATAAAGCGTGGACATAAGGTTACAGTGGCGACAGAGAGTTCAGGTCAAGAAATTATAAAAATTGCAAAAAATTATCACTCAAAGGATCAAAGTGATACATACAGTATCAATTCAGATTGGGTCGTCAAATCAATCCAAAATGATAGTTACGAAGCTAAAAATATAGCAGTTTTCAAACTTAATGTCGGCAAAAATAATTGGCTGAAAAAATTTAGAATTTGGGCAATTTTGTTTAGGAATATTGACCTTTTTAGAGAAGCTGACGTTGTTCATTGTCACGACGTTTTCTTCTGGTACTTACCTTTTCGGTTTTTACTTCCATTCAAAAAAGTTTTTGTTACCTTTCACGGGTTTGAAACAAAATTTCCTCCGGAGATGAAAGCAAAACTCGTGAGAAAAATTTCGGAGCTTGTTTCCAACGGAAATATTTGTGTTGGCGATTATATCAGAAGGTGGTATGGGACAAATCCCGATTTTGTGACATATGGAGGGGTAGGAAAAGCTCAAAACTCTCCGCCAAAGGCGGATGGGCCTATGGCCCAAAAATTTAAGCGAAAAACACTAAATATTTTATTAGTTGGGAGATTGGAGGAAGACAATGGTGCTAAGATCTACCTTAAGGCACTTTCGGAACTTAGAAATAAAAAGATATCCTATAAGTTAACAATTTGTGGTGATGGGAATTTTAGGAGTAAGTTTCAAAAATATGGAGTGGTCAAAGGATTTACTCAAGAGTTGAATAAGTATATTGAACGATCAGATTTTATATTTGCGTCATCTTATTTATCTATTCTTGAGGCTTTATTTAGAGGTAAAAAAGTGTTCAGTGTGTTTCAGAACGAGCTTAAGGAAGACTATCTAAATCTATCTCCTATTAGTAAATTCATATCTATTGCCAGTGATGCAGACTTTCTAACAGAACAAATCTTGTTTGCTATAAAGAACCCCGATATAACCTATAACAAGACAAATTTAGGACAAAGGTGGGCTGCTCGACAAACGTGGGGAAAAGTCGCGAATATTTACCTAAAACTCTGGAAATCATGAAAGTTTCGCTAATAACGACTGTACTTAACGAGGAAAACTCAATTAAAAGCTTTATAGATTCGGTTTTGAGCCAAACCAGACTCCCAGACGAGCTTGTAATTGTGGATGGGGGATCTACTGATGGTACAGTATCAAGTATTAAGTATCTAGTATCAAGTATCAAGCAGATTAATGTTCGTATAATTGTTAAAAGGGGAAATAGGTCTGTTGGGAGAAACACGGCAATAAAAAGTTCGACTGGTGATATTATTGCGGTTTCAGATGTGGGCTGTATTTTGGATAACAATTGGCTAAAAAATTTAGTTCTTCCATTTAAAGATAAAAGTACAGATGTTGTAGCGGGGTACTATAAAGGAAGAGGAACTACTGTATTTCAAAAGTGCGTTGTTCCATATGCATTAGTAATGTTTGACAAAGTAAATCCATCCTCATTTCTCCCCGCAACCAGATCCATGGCTTTTAGAAAATCTATATGGAAAAAAGCCGGCAACTTTAACGAAAAGCTTTCTCATAATGAAGACTATGTCTTTGCAAAGATGCTAAAAAAAATAGATGCCCATATTTTTTTTGAAAAGTCTGCAGTTGTTTACTGGATTCCAAGAAGAAATATTGCCGAATTTTATACAATGAACAGACGTTTTGCTTACGGGGACGCTGAAGCAGGTATTTACCGGCCCAAAGCATTGTTTATTATTGCAAGATATATGT
>CAYIRD010000002.1:0-23854 GCA_964365755.1 uncultured Gammaproteobacteria bacterium
TACAAACGTTAGATAATGGACCGGAACTTGCCGAGATAGATCTTAAACTGCGCGGCCCCGGAGATATGTTTGGAACCGCCCAGCACGGCATCCCGGACCTGAAGATTGCTTCCTTATCTGATCTTCCCACAATCGAACATGCCCGCAAATCAGCAGAACAATTATTCGATAAGCTTAGCAAATATCCGACCCTCCAACAAAAAGTCGAAGAAACCGAAATCCCCAAAATCTCCAAAGATTGAAAAAGCGGATTAAAAAGCTATAATACATTATCATGTTGCAACGATACGAAACAGAGATGCGACTAAGAGGGCGTAGAGTTGTTGCGAATGCTACAAAAGCCATAATAGATGAACACGGAGATCTTCAGGAAGGAGACGTGTGGGCGGTCTCTTTGAAAGATAGTGGGATAATGATTCTCTCAAGATATGTGTCCGAAAAGTTAACGAAAACCGAGGGTTCGGATATAACTATACAAAAACCCCTTGCAGATTTTATTCGGCATGTTACTACTTTCCCTGAAGTGTTAGGTCTTGGATTTATTGACTTTGATGTGTCCTATGGCAAACCTACTCTCGGAACGATCACGTTTTTAACTCACTTTATGTCTTGGGACAAAACTCTTTTGTATCAAAATCCACTCGCTGAGTATGAACGCACCGTCGGAGATGTCGAATTTAGATTTGCCGATCAATATCAGGGAAAAGTCCAGGGCTATAATTTGGAAGACTTTACCAAAAAGACCCAGGAGCAAATTGAGAAATTCAAATATCAATATCCTTCTGCTCGCACCATTGCCGTTGCTGGACTTAGATAGGTTGCGGATTGAGCGTAATTCGATTATAATATGAATCAGCCTCTAGCTCCTAGCATCTAGCTTCTAGTTTTAACTAGTTGCTAGTCACTAGTTCCTAGTTGCTAACCAGTATGCCGCATGAGCCAAAGAAAAGACATTCGAGGGCGCGACAAGGGAAACGTCGAGCAAGTATTCACCTAAGTTTAGGTGCGATTTCGATTTGCAAAAATTGCGGATCTCCTGTTGTTCCTCACACGGTTTGTAAAGCTTGCGGGTATTATGACGGCCGCAAGGTGATCTAAGTTTCTAAATGAAAACCCCAAAGGATCCTCGCCATGTCGCAAGACAAGAGATTGTCAAGGAATTATTCGCAGAAAGCTTCAATAAACAACCACACCGCAATCAAACAGTTAAGTATATTCTTTCAAAACTTTCGAAAATCGACAAATTGATATCAAATATTGCACCTGAATTCCCAATCGAAAAGATAAATAGAGTAGATCTTGCCATTTTGCGACTTGGAGTATATGAATTAACAATAGACAAAAAACAACCTAAAAAAGTTATAATAGATGAAGCAGTTGAGCTTGCTAAAGAATTTGGGGGCGAGACTTCTGCAAGTTTTGTTAATGGAGCCCTGGGAAAACTTGTAAAAGATATGGACAATGATCATGAAAGTACCTAGTTTCAAAAATAAACAATTACTCAATCAAGTATTCATACACAGATCCTATCTTAATGAAATTTCTGAAAATCTTGAATCTAATGAGCGGCTGGAATTTTTGGGGGACAGCATTTTATCATTTGTAGTCTCCTCTCACATATTCGGAAAATATACGACTTCAAAGGAAGGCCAATTGACCAGCATTAGATCGGTCCTTACAAATACAGAAACCTTATACGAGATTTCAAAAGAACTGGGGCTTGGAGAGCTCTTGAAATTATCAAAAGGCGAGGAGGCAGGAGGAGGCAGAATCAACAAAACAATACTTGCCAATACCATTGAGGCTTTAATAGGAGGAATTTTTATTGACCAGGGACTTTCCGCCGCAAAAGAATTTATTGAAGATAATATTATATCAAGGGCAGAGAAAATAATAGAATCACAGGGTCTTAAAGATCCCAAAAGCGCACTGCAAGAAAAAATTCAAGAGACTCATCGCGAATCACCGGTATATAAAGTGCTAAAAGACGAGGGTCCGGATCATAACAAGTCATATTTAATAGGCGTTTACATAGGCGAAAAACTTTTGGCGGAAGGCTTGGGAAAATCAAAACAGGATGCTGAAAAAGCCGCAGCACGTAACGCCCTCGAAAGCCTCTAGATTAATGACCAATTCATCAAGCACCAATGAACCAAACCAATTAACAAATGTTAAATGTTTAATATATTAAACATTGATAATTAAACATTGGTTTGAAAATTGATCAATTGGTTATTGGTAAATTTACTATAGAAATGTTAAAATATCGTCTATGTCACTTGTGATTAGATTATCAAGAGTTGGAAGGAAGGGCGAGGCTAGATTTAGACTCGTCGTCAAGGAAAAAAGGTCTAAAAGGGACGGCCGGGCAGTCGATACTCTTGGCACTGTTATACGTAGTATCGGTAAAATAGAAAAAACTATAGATCAAGAGAAACTTAACTTTTGGAAGTCGCGCGGGGCAAAACTCTCGCAGTCCGTAGAAAAAATTCTATCAAAAAACGGGTAAAAAAATGAAAGACCTTCTCTCTCATATGATCCAGGGAATCACAGGTATAGAATGTGAGGTCTCGGAAGAAGACTCGGATGGATTTGTTGTATATAAAGTCAAAGTACCGCAAGAACATGTTGGGGTGGTAATTGGCAGATCAGGGAAAACCATTAATGCGATTAAGAATGTTCTCAAGATAAACGCAATTCGTGAGGGTGTCCGCGTTGATGTTCAGGTGGAAGAAGCATGATCTTCACAATCATCACCCTATTTCCTCAAATTTTTAAAGAAGTTTTTAGCGCCTCAATAATAAAAAGGGCGCAGGATAGCAAAAAAATTAAGTTTAACTTTATTGATCTTAGAGACTTTGGAGTAGGAAAACATAAGATAGTTGACGATAAGCCTTACGGTGGAGGCACTGGAATGGTTCTTCGCATAGATGTTTTGAGTAAGGCTGTGTCAAAAGCTAAAACTGGAAGAGGAAGGGAAACAGTCATATTGCTTGATCCAAAGGGCAAAAAATACACACAGAGCCAAGTAGAAAAGCTAAGCCGATTCAACCATTTAATATTAATTTGTGGACACTATGAAGGCTTTGACGAAAGAGTTAGGGATTTAGTTGATTACGAGATTTCGATTGGGGATTATATTTTATCTGGCGGAGAGATAGCTGCGATGGTAATCGTTGACTCTGTAGCAAGGCTTATTCCGGGAGTGCTTAAGAAAAGTGATGCAACTTTATTTGAGTCATTTACAAAGTGTCGTGGAAAACGCATTCTTGAATATCCCCAATACACAAGACCTGCGGTTTTTCGGGGCAAAAAAGTACCGAATGTTTTAATGTCTGGAAATTTTGCGGAAATTGAAAAGTATAGAGCGCGGGAGGCCCAAAATATAACTCAAAAGCGCCGGCCTGATCTTTAATTCTGATTCCACTCAGCCAGCTGATTTAGAAGTTCACGATCCGCTTGACTTAAAGCTTCAACTTTATCATTTTTTGATATGAGATTTTGATTGAGTGGTTTGTAATAAAAACTTATATCAAATGTACCCAAATTACTAGCAGCCTCTATTTTCTTGATTTCAGATAGAGGCAGAGTCTGACTTAGTCTTTGCGCAAAATTTATAAGACTTGAGGAATCTGGTGATGATATTCCTGCAACAACTAAGAGCTGCGGAATGCCAATAGCAGACTGCTCTACGGCTGAATCTTTATCTCCATAAACCCCGCCAACCTTAAGGGAAAATTCTTTAAGCTCAGTATTTGATGCACCAGCAGCGGAAGTTAATGCACTGAAAATCCTTATAATATCTTTTGAAGTGGGCAGGGCATTGGTTGATAGTAACAAGTCTTGAGATATTGCACTGTCATTAGTGTTTTCAATAACCCTAATTGAATCAGTCAGTATTTTAAGTTCCTGTTTTTTATTTTCAATTGTGAGATTAGTTCCTGTAATCTCGGAGAGCTGGGGGAAGATTATGCGAAATACGATGAATAAAGAGAGTAGGATAAAGAGTGCCGGAAGGAGCTGTGTCTTATATCTTACGTAAATTTGGGACAGTTCTTTTTTCATCTATTGTTTAGCTGCGTCAGCAAAATAAAAATCGAGAGTTAACTCATAATTGCCGGATCTTGTAAAGGATGTTGATTCAATTTTTTTTAGAGAGAGGTCCTCGCGGCGGTAAAGATCTGTAAGCTGCACTTCAAAAAAATCATCGAATGCCAGAAGATTGGAAGATGCTAGCGTAACAGTTACTATATCGTCACTGGCATTTATCGTATCAATACTAAAATTGTTTGGAATTGATGAGAGTATCTGAGAGGTCTGAAATTCAAGACTTTGTCTTTTTGAGACTATTTTTTTTGCCGCACCTATTCTTTCTGAAACAGTAAGAATCTTCTGTCTCACATCTGCCATACTTGCAATTCTATTCCTTGCTGTGGCAACATCTTCCGCAAGTTTTCCCGCCTGTGTTTTTAGAATAAAGGAATAAACTGTAAGGGATAGAGCAATTGCAAAAACTATCCCAAACAAAACTGCAGTATATAAAAAGAGCTTATTATAAACACGCCGCGGGGAACCTGCTTGGGTTATCAAGTTTATATCGTTTTTCATAAAAGGTTTCTTAAGGAAAGACCCACTACGGCGTTAAACGTTGGTGCTTGGGGTAAAAGTTCCTGAGGCACATTTGCCATATTATATGCCGCAAAACAGCTTCCCAGAACAACTTGTGTATTAAGATCTTTAGCAAAAAAGTCGCCAATCCCGGGGAGTAGTGAAGTACCCCCGGATAGCACTACTTGCGATACTGCTTCGTCTGTGTTTTTTTCTCGGAATGAAAGCATTGCTTTCTTAACATCCACTGCTATGGACTCAAGTATTGGCGAAACTGCCTTTCCAACACTACCCCCAAGCGCTTCTTGACTTAAGCCATATGCCCGTTTGTGACTCTCTGCCTGAGCCTGATCAATTCCAAGATCTAAGGATATTGCACGCGTAATCGCAGCTCCCCCGGTAGGTAAAGACACAACGGTTTTGATAGCTCCTCGCTTAGCAATACAGATGCTTGAAGCCGAGGCTCCAATATGGAGAATCAAATGGACAGACGTGCTTACGATAGGTAGTAGTGCGCGATGGACAGAGACGACCTCCCCTTCAACTGTCTCTGGCTTAAGATTTAGCATTTCTGACAATTTTTCGTATTTTTGAACAATGCTTATGGGTGCTGCAACGATCATCACATCCATTGTCTTTTTTTCAGCCACCTCAGACCGCTCTAGAACAACCCAATCGGTTTTTACCTGATCAAGCGGAAGCGGGATATACTGTTCCATTTCAAACTTTAACGCTGCTGCCAGCTCCTGTTCTGATAGCTGTGGCATTTCAATAACTTTTGTGTATATTTGATTTTCCGGAATGCAAAATGCCACATTTGTTGACTTAAGGTTTGCATCGCTAAGCATTTTTCGAACTGCATCTGCCAAGGCCTCAAGGTCTATTAGTGATTCTGAAGTTAAACCTCTGGGTGTGGACGGAACCGCAGCAATAGACTCAAGACTAAATAAATTTCCATCCCGTTTTACGAGCGCACATTTTATGAGAGTGGTACCAATGTCTAGTCCAAAAACGCGTGAGTTCATTGTGAAATGATGGAATAGGGAAATATTTCAAGCGGCAGCTGCGGATGAGACGAGAAGTACTGAACCTTACGAACTGTCTCTCCAGCTTCACCAACAGATTCAATTATTCTGCCTTGAATAGGAAGGTCAACGCTTGAAGATAGTCCAATCTTAACGGAATTATAAATCGGGATAACTCTTGCTATTATCCCATTTGTAACAGGTATGCTTACACTATGTATGAAAGTTACCCCATCAATTGTGGTCCCGCTGCCAACGTTTGATGCGCCCGTTGTTCTACCACTACATGGATCAAAGAGGTATTTATTAAGGGTTGGGTTTGAGACAATGCCCGACAAAAGGACTACCTCAATCCCTGCCTGGGTATTATTTTCCGCGCCGGCGCTGCAGCTTTGCTCACTTGTATTAAAATTAATAGAGACTGTGCAGGAAGACTGACATATTCGGTTTGAGTAGTCAGGATAATCTGATAACCAAATGTCCATCCCTACATCCTGTTCAACAATTTCACTGCCGTTAAGTACGAATGAATTACCAGATGGATTATCAATATTGGTGGTGTACTTTGCGTTATTTGAAAGATCAATGGAAGAAGGTGAGCCCGATTCAATAGTTTTTTCAATTCCCGCTTCTGCAGCTTGAAAGGCGCGCTGAGATTCCTCGCTTTGTCTTGAGATTCTAAGATTTGTGATTGTTCGAGAGACTACGGAGAGTCCAACAGTTAAGGCAACAATCATAGTCAAAACCACAACGAGGAGCATCTGACCCTGCCTGCTCGCCTCGCTAAAGCTCCGGCGAAGCGGGCCGGCAGGCAGGCCCTTCTTGTTATTAATTTTCTCCATCTGTATCCATAATAGAAGAAATCCAAGATAACTGTCAAGCGTATTACGAAACACCTGACAACTGACCACTGACAACTGACCGAATTCATGTCAATAGTTAGTTGTTATTTGTTAGTTATTAGTTAGGGGGAATAGTTTCGCATGGAGACAGAGGTTCTAAAAAATGAGGAGGATTTGCTTTCAAAAAGTCCTGTGCTTTTATCCTCAACAACAAGCTCTACTCCGACAATTGGTATAGAGTAGGGATCAGCCGCTTTTTGGTTGCAATAAAAGCGACAACTGTCAGTTCTTATCTGAACTATATTTGTGTTTATAAGCGAGGCTGACCCTGAGGATATATTATTGCCACTGCATGAAATTATATATTCATCACCTTCTAGGCTCTTGAGAGATATTGATGTTCCGCTTGGGCTTGCAGTGCAATCTTGGATGTCTACACCTCCAATTTGAGTAACGGAAGTTGACAAGGATATTAAATTTGTCAAAACAGAAATTACATAGTTCCCATTTTGCGTGACTTCTGTGGTTATTCTAGTTTTACTTGAACCCCGAAGAGTCGAGTAGAGAATGCCTGAAATAATCCCAGCAAGAACTACCAATATTGACATAACTGCCAACAGCTCAATGATCGTATAACCATTCCTACTACCTCTCATAATGTGCCTCCCGTACCGGATTGGTCTGCAAAGCATGAAACAAGCTGAGACTTATGGCAAAAAGTATTTGCCAAACTGCATTTTCCGCTTGCCCAGTAGACGCTAACAGCCACTTTTGTGCTGTCCCCGCATTCAATGTTTAATATTTGAATAAATTCTGCTTCTCTTTTAAAAGTGCTTACAATATTCGCACTCGTACATGACCCCGTAGTCAATGACCCATCTTCATTCATACAATAGATTCCCTCTCTTGCGAAAAAATTCGCTGGGCTTGAATTCCTCTCATAGCGAAGCTGCTCCATCCCCTCTTGAGAGTATTTTGAAGCTTGAGATTGCTGCTTTATGAATTGAGAATTGGAGACGCTTGTTGATATTGCAATTGAAATTGCAGCAAGCGTTAACAGGATTGATGTTAATGCAATTGTTGCTTCAATGATGGTTTGACCCGCCTTCGCGCCTCCTTCGCCGAAGTGGCTACGAAGGCCGAGCGAGGCTTCGGCGGGTAAGCCCGCTTTGTTTTTATTAATAATTGACATGGCCATTGGAATCGGCTGAAACTTTTATTTGGTTGCCATAACCATTAACGAATATTTCACAGGGTGCTCCAGAAACTGCTTTTGTTATAACATCAAATGTTAATGCTGCGCAATTTGGACTTCCCGAAACATTTGAGAATGTTACATTTTGGGGTAATTTTCTCGTGGTCTGTACTTCTTCAAGTCCGGCGCAAGTGGCGCTCATTTCATAATCAACTTGTGAGGTTTGACAGGCTGAATTTAAACAAAAATTTATTTTGTAATTTGAAAGCCCCTCATTCATGTTGCATGTTGCGGGTTTGACTCGTGAAAGAGCATTGGATCGTGCGAGATCTATAATTTGCTTCAAATCAGCAGCCGCCTGAACTACGACCTGCCGCCTGCTGTATGACATAAATGAAGCAAATCCAAGACCCGATACAATCGAGATCAAAGTGAAAGTAGCGAGAAGCTCAATCAATGTAAACCCAAGGTTTATAGATTGTGTCTTAGATATTGCATATTGTATCTTGCGTAACGATATAAACATACTTTAATCATAATATAATCTATAATATATAATCTATAATCAATAGTTTTAGGGGTTTGTCAGCGTGTAAGATACAAATCCACTGCTTGGGCAAAGATCTCCCATCTCTCCATCATCTGCATCTCTTTCCGAATCATTAGCATTTTCAAGACATGCATAAATAGTATATGTTGTTCCAGTTGAGGAAAATGGGTAGTCCGTTTCATCGAGCGGATCGCAAGGGAGTTTCTGCATATAGGTGATAGAATTGTATGAGAAGGCCCCTGAGGCTGGACAGGCGGCGGAGTAAATAGTTGTTGGATAGTTTCCGTTATCAGACCTGTATAATTCCAGTGCTGATTGAATTTGACGGAGATCTGATTTTCTCTGGGCATCCCTTGCGCGCTGCCTGATGCCTATGAAATTCGCTGTTAAAAGCCCTGCAAGAATCGAAATTATAGCAATTACAACAAGCAGTTCGATTAAGGTAAATCCCCTCCTGGACAACTGACCACTGACCACTAACCACTGACGATGGGTACCTCTATCTTCCACAATTCCAGTTTAGATCATTTTGTTCTTTTTGACAACATCATTGTCAGTTGTTAATTGTCAGTTGTTAGTTGTAGCTCTTCTAGGGGGAGACATTTGAGCTTGAAATTCCAAAGTTACAGATTTCACTTGCGCTTGAGCCGCAATTAACGCTTGCAGGGGCGTTGTCGCAGGCAGTACCATCAGCCTTACACACATCGGTGTCTTTGCTCCCGCGTTCAAGTGAAACATATAATCTATAGCTTTGGCCGCTTAAATCCTGTGCGTACACGTAGATTCTGTTTGTATTCGGGTCTTTTGGCAATGCGGTTATATATGGAGCAAAGGATCCACCCCAGTCAACTTCTGTTGTTCCCGCGCTAGCATCACTATCTATTTTATAGTTCGACGTATTCTCAGGATAACTTCCATAATCCTGATAAAACGCTTCTAACGCCCGCGCAACCTGTGAAAGATCGTTCTTTCTTTGAGTGTCACGCGCTTTCTGAAGCTGCTCAAGGGGATTTATGGTGAATACCGCACCGCCTATTAAGACTCCAAGAACTCCCATGACAACTAAGAGCTCGATAAGACTGAAACCATCCTGAGACCTAAGACTTTCCGCCAGAGGCGGATGGGCCTTTGGCCCAAAGATGTGTGATGTATAAGATCTCTTCATAAGAAGAAGTTGATAATTTTTGTACCGAAAAAATAACCGACAAAAGCCCCAATCGATAAGAATGGTCCAAATGCAATTGTTCCGCCCCGCATCTTTTTTAACCCCATTGCTACTAGTATTAAAGATACGAGCGACCCTGTCAAGAAAGCAGCATATAGTCCTACAATAATAAGGGGAAATCCTAAGAATAGTCCTAACGCAAGAGCAAGTTTTACGTCTCCAAAACCCATGCCGCGGCCCCGGGTTATGATGTGAAGTACTAAGAACAGTAGAAATGAACCAACTCCTGCAAAAAAATGATTTACGATTAACGCATTATTTTCTAAGATTAGTAGAAATAATGAAGAGCCAATTATCGCAACAATAAACTCATCCGGTATTACTCCGTATGTCATATCCGCAAAAAAAATACCCAGGAAACTTAGCATAATTATTAGGAGAGGGATAAAAATAAGAGGAGGTAGATTCATGTATGTTGTGTAAAGAAACAATGAGGATGCTAAAATTCCGCTTGCTATTTCAACAACCAGCAATCTTTGGGGAATTTTTGCGTGACAGTATCGACAGTGCCCTGAAAGGGCAAGATAAGAAATAATTGGAATAAGGTCTCGGGCCGCAAGAATTCTGTGGCAGGATTCGCATCTTGATCTTCCAAAAAGTACTGTCTTTTGCCTTGGGAGCCTGTCAATTAAAACATTCAGAAAACTCCCCAAAATTGCACCGATTAAAAAAGTGAACAGGGAAAAAACAGGGATCATTGGGTGGCATTACATGTGACGCCACTTTGAGCAACAGGCTCTGTTGCAGAGCACACCAAACATGCCCGTGAGAGGGCAGAGCTCCATACAAAGTATGGAGTAGTACCTGTAGCACATTTTGAGGACTCAGCAGTTGATTCAAGTCTCACATATATAATTGCTTCAGTTCCTGCAGTATTGAGGTCATAACAATAGCCATTATCTGCGTTGGTAGTGCAAGCACTTGTTCCACCAACGCTATAACCTATTGAAGCTGGAGCGTTTTTAAGTTCGCCCGAATTTACTAAAGAAGAAGTGGCGCCTGAAATCCATGTTGAACTCTCTGGAATGTACGTGCCGTTTCTACTTGTGTAGTAACCTTGGGTAGCATTAGCAATCTGTCCAATAGCATTTTTTCTTCCCGAATCCCTTCCTCTCGCTAGCTGTTCAAGGGGATTGATTGCGATAAGAATAACTCCCGCAAGCACTCCTAATACACCAATTACCACAAGAAGCTCTATGAGCGTGAAGCCCCGGGCTTTGTCCCAAAATCGAAACTGCAGAATATTATTCAAGTATTAATTAATCATAGTCACAAACAAAATTCCTTGTCAAGCCCCCGCCTTTGGCGGGGGCGTGGTAAGCCGATTATTGTTAATACTCGCCCTGAGGAACGAAGTGACGAATGGGTCAAGCCCCGATCTGTTCGGGCCGCGAATCCCGTATGAGCGCCCTTCGGGAGCGCGAGGCTGGAAGCCTCCGGACCGAAGTAAGCTTCGTAGCGGGGTCAAGTGGACTTTCTAAACTTAAGCTCGGAAATTAAAATCCTCTCAAGCAGGAGTCTTCTGTTTAAGTTATTGTTTTCAATAAGGGGATAATATTTATACAAAGATTTAAGAATTCTTAAGATTAAATTGGAATTCTTCAAGTCATCTCCCTTGATCCTTCCAAAAAGGATTACTCTTAGGTTAATCACTAGGTCATCAAAGGGTAAACCTGGGCTACGGGAAAGTAACTCATCTATGAGTATAAGAGTAGAAGACAGACTGTTTCCAGTCTGAGTAAGACGTTTTAGCCTGGCTAATAAGTCTAAGTCTATATTTATTTTTTTTGGCGCAAGATTTACCAACCGGCATCTTGAGATTATAGTTGGAATCAAATTAGAATCGTCAAGAAAAATGAAGGTTGTATCTTCCGGAAGCTCTTCAAGTGTCTTAAGCAATGCATTTTGAGCTGCAAGCGTTGCGGCCCGAACTATAAATAGCCGCATCTTACCACCCAAAGCCTTCCTTGAAAGAAGTTTTTTTATCTCACGTACCTGGGGGATTTTCAGTATCTCTTGGAAATCGAATATATTGTAACTCGGGATACTCTCGTCTCTAATTAATTTTTCAATGAATTTATTTTTCTCGTCCGAATCACCTGTCAAAACGTAGCTTGTCATATCTCTTGATTGACATTGTAGCATTCATTTTAATACGATGGAATAGTCCTAGTAACTAGTCACTAGTTACTAGTGGCTAGTCTATGGATGGACAAACAACACCTGCAGGCAATTCAAGTACCGTTAACGGACAATCCTTACAAGAAAAAAACGTTGCATCGATATTGCTCGATGAAAAATTAATAACCCCTGATCAATACAGCAAGCTTAAGGCCGAATCTGTAACTCGCAATATTTCTATTGAGCGCGCGCTCCTTGACTCAAAAATGGTTTCTGAAGAGAAATATTATGAAGCGCGCGCCAAACTTATTGGCGTTCCTTATGTTTCAATTGCCTCTCTGCCTTTTTCACCCGGCGCATTAAGCTTTGTTCCAAAGTCTGTCGCTGAGAGGTTCACAATCGCTCCATTTGCGTATGCCAAGGAGAGTAATACACTTTCGGTTGCAATGTCCGACCCCCTGGATCTTGAGACCATTAATTTTCTTAAACAAAAAACCAATGCAGTAATTTCTTCATTTCAAGCGATTCCGCAAGATATAAAAAACGCAATTCAAGAGCAATATACGTTTGGTCTGGTTGGGGAGGTAAAAGAAGCGCTCAAAGAGAGTGAGCAAATTGGAATAAAAACATTTGACAAGCAAAGCTTGGCGCAGGTTATTAAAGAAGCTCCAATCGCAAAGATCGTGTCTACAATTCTTGACTACGCGATAAAGAGTAGAGCATCGGACGTTCATCTTGAGCCCCAGGAAGACCGTGTTCGAGTGCGATATAGAATTGATGGAATTTTATACGAAAGACTCTCGCTGCCGCTTCAAGTCCGTGAGGCTGTAATTTCAAGAATCAAAATTTTGTCGGATATGAAAATTGATGAACATCGTATCCCACAGGACGGGAGATTTAATTTTAAATTTGGAGATGAAGAGGTGGATTTACGTGTATCAACACTTCCTACTTCTTTTGGCGAAAAAATTGTCATGAGACTGCTTAAGAAATCCGGTGGCGTACCTAGTCTTCCGGAGCTAGGACTCCGCGGAACTGCCCTAAGAAATCTTGAAGCATCAATCTTGCGGCCTCACGGGATAATTGTTGTTTGCGGCCCAACAAGTTCCGGAAAAACGACCACTCTTTATTCGGTACTTTCAAAACTTAATACAACGCGCGTAAACATTTTAACCCTGGAAGATCCGATTGAATACCAGATTGCGGGAACAAACCAAGTGCAAATAAACGCTGATATTGGATTAACTTTTTCTACGGGACTACGCGCCTTTTTGCGGCAGGATCCTAATATAGTACTAGTAGGAGAGATTCGTGACAAAGAAACCACAGATCTTGCTATTCAAGCATCTTTAACCGGTCATTTAATCTTTTCAACGCTTCATACCTCAAACGCCGCCGGAGCACTACCCCGCTTAATAGATATGGGCGCCGAAACATTTCTGCTGGCATCAACTATGAATGCTATTGTGGGTCAGCGAATTACGAGAAGAATATGTAATCACTGTAGACGTGAATATAAGCCGCCGCGTGAATTAGTTAATGAACTGCGGAATACCTTGGGGGAGCTAATGACAACTCCGGATGACCAGGTGAAACTTTACAGAGGTGAGGGTTGTGATTATTGCGGGCATTCAGGCTATTCAGGAAGGATTGGGATTTTTGAAGTCTTACCGGTTAGTGAATCAATAGCAAAGCTTATACTTGTAAAGTCCGACTCTTCGCAAATAGAAAACCAGGCAAAGTATGAAGGAATGATAACCATGAAGCAAGATGGCTATCTTAAGGTACTCGAGGGTGTTTCAACAATAGATGAGATCTTGAGAGTCGCACAAGAGTAACCAATAGATTATAGATTGTAGATTATAGATTGTAGATTATTGTTCGAAATTTAAATAATAAATAATCAATAATAAATAATATATAACTTTTATGACGATACAGGAACTATTTGAAAAGACTATTGCAGCCGCTGCGTCTGATTTGCACTTAATCGCAGGTACCGCTCCCGTAATCAGGGTTGACGGGAGACTCACTTCTATTTCAAGCTATCCTGAGCTTTCAAGAGAAGATGTTGAGAGCCTGGTTTTTTCAATTTTGGACCCTCGACAGAAGGAATCTTTCTTAAAGAACAAGTCGCTTGATTTTTCTTTTGGATATGGCGGAGGAGATTACGGGAACTTGGGAAGATTTAGGATAAATATCTACTATCAAAGAGGTACGATTGCGGGAGCTTTTCGGTTGCTTCCCCCCAAAGTTAAAACTATAGAAGAGCTGGTACTTCCCCAGATTTGTCACGATTTTGCACGATTAAGACACGGGTTTATCTTGGTCACAGGTCCTACGGGGCACGGCAAATCTACCACCATTGCCTCCATAATTAATGAGATCAACATGACCCGCCCTGTAAACATCATAACAATAGAGGATCCAATTGAGTATGTTTACCCAAAAGGCAAATCCATTATTTCCCAAAGAGAAATTGGGGTAGATTCTCTTTCCTGGACAGAAGCTTTAAAATCAACCCTCCGTGAAGATCCAGACGTTGTGCTTGTCGGCGAAATGAGAGATTCTGAGAGCATTGCGTCTGCAATTACTATGGCAGAAACAGGACATCTTGTCTTTTCTACGCTGCACACTAATTCCGCATCCCAGACTATAGACAGAATCATAGACTCATTCCCGGACAAACAGCAAAATCAAATTAGAGCCCAGTTATCAGGGTCACTCGAGGGAATTATCTCTCAAAGACTAGTCCCCAAAATAGAGAATGGAAGAATTGTAGCCTCAGAAATTTTGATTGCCAATAACGCGGTCAGATCTAACATTCGCGAGGCAAAAACTCATTTGATAGATTCAATAATCGAGACTTCCCAGGATATTGGAATGCTTCCGCTTGAGGCATCACTTGCGACTCTTGTAAAAGAGGGCGTAATCGCCCTTGAGGTTGCAAAGTCTTATGTATTGCGACAAGAATCGTTTGCCCAGCTAATAGTCTAAAGCAATTGATTGTAGATTATAGATTATATATTAATTTAAATTCAAATCAATAATAAATAATCAATAATAAGTAATAAATTTTTTTTATGGAATTTGCATATACTGGAGTTGATAAAAGCTCATCAAGAACAAAAGGGAAACTCGAGGCAAATAATGAACGGGAGGTATTAGATTTTCTAAGGTCAAATGGCGTAACTCCCCTATCTTTGCGCCGGATTGAAAAACATTCCTCAAGCTTTTTGCAAGCGCGTGTTAAAAGCTCGGACATGGTTTTGTTTACGCGACAACTTGCCTCCCTAATCCTTTCAGGACTAACACTTATAGAATCTTTAAAAGTTTTGAAAGATCAGGGAAATAAGCCTAGCGTACAGGAGATTATCAATGATCTTATCGCACAGCTCTCGGAGGGAACCACGCTCTCTGACGCGTTAGCAAATCATAAAGATGCTTTTTCAGATGTGTATATTGCGTTAATAAAAGCTGCTGAGAAAGGCGGAATACTTGATAAAATCCTGGCACGTCTTGCTGACAATATGGAAAAAGGCGAAGAGCTTAAAAATCGAGTAAAATCTGCTATGTTTTACCCGGCCATAGTCGTAACTGGTGTAATTATAGTAATTGTGGTCATGAATATTTTTGTTATACCACAATTAGGATCACTTTATGAAAATTTAAGTCTTGAGCTGCCAATAGCTACAAGGATAGTCCTTGGAATTTCTAAGGCCTTTACAACTTTTTGGCCTGTTGGAATCATCGGTTCAATAGCGGGTATTTTTTTATACAAAAGGTTTAAAAAGACCGAACAAGGTATAAAAATTATTGACAGGGTCAAGCTAAGACTTCCTGTTCTTGGAGCTATATTTACTTTTACAATACTTAATGAAATTTCAAGAACCCTGTCTCTTCTTATAAGTTCCGGTGTATCAATTATAGAAAGCTTGAATATAACCGCCTCTATTGCAAACAACTATTGGTATAAGAGCTCTATGCTTTCAGTGTCTTCGATGGTTGAGAAAGGCGTTTCTCTTTCAGATGCTTTTTCTCAACAAGAAGTCTTCCCTCCAATGCTGGTTCAAATGACAAAGGTTGGAGAGTCTACGGGAAGAATTGACGAGAGTCTTCTTAAAGTAGCCGAATACTTTGAGCGGGACCTTGACATAAGGGTTAAAACTTTAACAACTGCCATTGAACCAATTTTGATAATTATACTGGGTCTATCGGTTGCGTTCTTGATATTATCGGTCATTACACCTATCTACAGCCTTATTTCGCAAATCCAGTAATTTTACTGATAACTAAACGCTTGTCTGAGGCTTCGTTTTCTGCTAAAATAGATTAACATCTAATGCCAAAATCCTCCTCTTACACAGCCAAAAATATACAGGTTCTTGAAGGACTTGAACCTGTCAGAAAAAGGCCTGCAATGTACATTGGGTCAATAGATTCTGCCGGGCTTCACGAGACACTTCGAGAAATCATTGATAATGCTGTTGACGAATCTTTGGCAGGCGAAGCATCAAATATCTGGGTGGTGTTGAGTGCCGACGGCTCAGCAACAGTTATTGACGACGGTAGAGGAATTCCAGTTGATACAGTCCGCGGCTACGGTAAAAGCGCTCTTGAGATAGTTATGACTAAACTTCATGCCGGAGGAAAGTTTGGCGGCGGAGCTTATAAAGTTTCGGGAGGGCTTCATGGAGTGGGATCATCAGTAGTTAATGCTCTGTCTCGCAAGATGTGGGTTGAGGTCCGCCGGGATGGAAAGCTTTGGCGGCAGGAATATGAGAAAGGCAAACCCACAACACAATTAAAAGCAATGGCTTTTTCTGCATCTTATCTATCTGGCATCATAGATGATCTCCGTCTTAAGAGTCTTAAAACTGGAACTGCGGCAACTTTTTATCCGGATGACTCAATTTTCACCGAGAAAGAATTCGATAACCACTTAGTACTTAAGCTTATTCGGGAACGCGCTTATATTGTTTCAAAACTATATTTCCATTTTTATGACCTTAGACCCGGGAAAGAAAAAGAAGTGCATCTCTACTTTGAGGGCGGAATTGTTTCATTAGTGAAGAAGTTAAATGAAGGCAAAGGACCAATTCATACCCCTGTATACATCAATAAAGAACAGGACGGTGTATTAGTTGAGGCGGCACTACAGTATAACGAGGGTATAGTTGAAAATTTTGAAAGTTTCGTAAATGTTATTAATACTGTAAACGGAGGAACACATGTAACGGGATTCAGGATGGCATTAACGCGAGTTATTAATGATTACGGCAGAAAAATTGGAGCTTTCAAAGGCGATGGGGATTCAATAACCGGAGACGATACGCAAGAAGGGTTAACAGCGGTTGTCGCAATCAGGATGGAGCAGAACAAAATCCAGTTTGAGGGACAAACCAAAGGAAAATTAGGCAATTCAGAAATTCAGCCGCTTGTTCAGGCGGTCATCAAAGAGGGACTAAGTACATATTTTGAAGAGAACCCCCAAGATGCAAAGACAATTCTTGGGAAAGCTTACCTTGCCGCAAAAGCAAGACTTGCCGCGCGAGCGGCAAAAGAGGCAATTCTTAGAAAAGGAGCCTTTGAGGGAGGGGCATTACCCGGAAAACTTGCGGACTGCCAAGAAAAAGACCCAAGTGTTTCCGAGCTTTACATTGTGGAAGGCGATTCCGCCGGCGGCTCGGCAAAACAAGGCAGGGATAGAAAATTCCAGGCGGTTTTGCCGCTTGGAGGAAAGATTTTAAATACAGAGCGCGCGCGTTTAGATAAAATTGTTGAGTTCGAATCCCTCAAAGATATGATTATTGCATTGGGTGCCGGAATTGGTGAAACAACAAATATGGAAAAAATCCGATATCACAGGATTATAATTATGACTGATGCTGATGTTGACGGAGAGCACATTGAAACTTTGCTTTTGACTTTTTTCTATCGCCACCTCAAAGCAATTATCGATTCAGGATACCTATATATAGCGCAGCCACCTCTTTATAAAATTCAACTCGGAAAAGAGGCGCACTATGCTTATTCTGATGACGAGCGAGACCGCGTGATAAAAGAACATGGAAATGGAAAAACTCCATCAATTCAAAGGTATAAGGGATTGGGAGAGATGAACCCAGAACAACTTTGGGAAACAACAATGGATCCAAAAAACAGAATTCTAAAGAAAATTACAGCTATGGATGCTGAAGAGGCGGATGCTGTATTTACAATGTTGATGGGCGAAGAAGTCCCCCCGCGCAAACACTTTATCCAAGAAAATGCAAGACTTGCCAACCTTGACATATAAATATGAAGGCAAGTCGCAGTCCTGAGCGAACGAAGTGAGTCGAACGGGCCAAAATGGCCAACCTCGATATATAAATAGGCGGATAATGTTGAAAAATTTCTTTTTTTTCTTGTATAATAGGTTTTGAATGAATTTATCTTTACTCCTTGAAAATCCGCTCTTAGTGGCGATTGGCGCAGGACTTCTTTCTATTCTTTACGGACTATTCTTAACTTTTAGAGTGCTTCAAAACCCTCGCGGCGATGAAAAAATGAACGCTATTGCAGATGCAATTGCAGAGGGGGCCGCAGCATACCTTAAACGCCAGTATATGGTTGTTGCCGGGATTGGTCTTGTTATTTTTGCAATTTTGTACTACGTTTTTGATGTTTATACTGCGGCTGGCTTTGCAATCGGCGCAATATTTTCGGCAACTGCCGGAATAATAGGAATGAATGTTGCGGTTAGAAGCAATATTAGAACTGCAGAGGCTGCAAAAAAAGGGTTAAGCCAGGCATTCGGCATTGCATTCTCAGGCGGAGCGGTAACAGGACTTATGGTCGCGGGCCTTGCGCTTCTTTCTGTTTCCGGCTTTTTCTATTTCTTATCTTCACAGAATCTTGCGATTGAAGAGAGTCTCAGGGCTTTGATAGGGCTTGGGTTTGGAAGCTCGTTAATATCTGTATTTGCTCGTCTTGGCGGCGGGATTTACACAAAGGGTGCGGACGTTGGAACTGACATGGTTGGAAAAATAGAGAAGGGGATACCTGAAGATGATCCTCGAAACCCAGGAGTAATTGCAGATCTTGTTGGCGATAATGTAGGTGATGACGCTGGAATGGCAGCTGACCTTTTTGAAACATATGTAATAACAGCGGTTGCTGCGATGATTTTGGGGCACTTAGCGTTTCCCGATTCTTTATCAGTGCTTTATTATCCATTGATACTAGGAGCGGTATCTGTAGTTGCGTGTATAATAGGGTCTTTTGCTGTAAGGGTAGAGGGAAAAGGGATTATGGCAGCGCTTTATAAAGGACTCGGACTAACATCAGTATTGGCTTTAATTGGGTTTTATTTCATCACTCAAACATTATTTCCTAATGGTCTTGCGGGCATCTCATATATGAATCTGTTTTATTCTGCTCTGATTGGGATCGTAGTAACTATTGGTATGGTAATAATTACTGAATATTTCACTTCGAAAAATTATAGCCCTGTAAAAACAATTGCCGAGGCCTCGACAACAGGGCACGGAACAAACGTAATAGCGGGTCTCGCTGTCTCCATGAAATCAACTTTTGCGCCGATACTTTTAATCTCAGCAGCAATTTTTCTGGCATTTAATCTTGCCGGACTTTATGGAGTAGCAATTGCCGCAATGGCAATGCTCTCTTTAGCCGGAATAATTATTGCGATTGACGCTTTTGGACCAATAACAGACAATGCAGGAGGCATTGTTGAAATGACAAACCAGCCCCCCAAAGTAAGAAATGTAACAGATCCATTGGATGCGGTAGGCAATACCACAAAAGCTGTAACAAAAGGGTACGCAATTGCTTCGGCAGGACTTGCGGCTCTTGTGCTTTTTGCAAGCTATACGCAAGAGCTTGTCGGCCCGGGAAGCCGGGAGTTTTTATTCTCCCTCTCAAATCCAAAAGTTCTGATTGGTCTATTTATCGGCGGAAGCTTATCTTATCTTTTCGGCGCTCTTGCAATGGAAGCCGTAGGCAAGACCGCGGTGTCCGTTGTTAACGAGGTAAGACGTCAATTTAATGAAACAAAAGGAATTATGGAAGGCCGCGCACTCCCTGATTACGGAAAAGCAGTTGATATTGTAACTGCTGCAGCTATTCGCCAAATGATCGTGCCGACGCTTATCCCGGTTCTCGCCCCAATATTAGTAGGGTTTACCCTAGGTCCTGAAGCTCTTGGGGGACTCCTTGTAGGAAGCATCGTAACAGGCCTTTTTGTCGCAATATCTATGACCACAGGAGGAGCCGCCTTTGATAATACAAAAAAATTCATAGAAGAAGGAAACTTAGGTGGAAAGGGAAGCTTTGCTCACCAAGCGGCTGTAACGGGAGATACAGTCGGCGATCCTTATAAAGATACTGCAGGTCCTGCCATTAACCCTATGATAAAAGTTATGAACATTGTAGCCCTTTTGATAGCGCCATTTTTAGTGTAGAATAGTAATTCGCGCTCGCGATTCATGGATAACCAGATAGGCAAACTCCAGCACGTTGATATTTCGGAAGAAGCAAAGAAAGCGTACCTTGACTACGCGATGTCTGTTATTGTGGCCCGCGCACTTCCTGACGTCAAAGACGGCCTCAAACCAGTCCATAGACGAATCTTATTTGCAATGTATGAAATGGGATTATACCCAACTGCAAAGTACGCAAAGTCCGCAAAAATAGTTGGGGAAACCATGGGTAAATACCACCCGCATGGCGATATGGCAATTTACGACACTTTAGTTCGTCTAGCACAGGATTTCTCAATGCGATATCCGCTTGTGGACGGACAGGGTAATTTTGGATCAATGGATGGAGATTCAGCCGCAGCAATGCGATACACAGAAGCAAAACTTACAAACCTTGCCATGGAAATGCTGTTTGATATAGACAAAGGGACTGTCGAGCTATTGCCGAATTTTGACGGCACACTTAAGGAACCTCAATATTTACCTTCCAAACTACCAAACCTTCTCTTAATGGGGTCTGAAGGAATCGCAGTTGGTATGGCAACTAAAATCCCTCCTCACAACTTAGGTGAAGTAATTGACGCGATAAATTACACAATAAAGAAAATAACTTTTGCTAAAAGGCCAGAATATGTAGAACGTAAGGAAGATCAAGCGTTAACGGATGAGGAAATTAATTCGTTAAAACCGGTATTCGCCCTTTCTTCGGAAGTAACAGTAGAGGAACTTCTTGAATATATAAAAGGCCCTGATTTTCCCACAGGTGGAGCAATTTACGACATTAACGAGATTAGAAATGTTTATAGAACCGGCCGCGGCAGGATTTTAATTCGTGGTATTGCCGAAATTGAAGACATAGGTCAAGGTAAAAACGCAATTATAGTTCGGGAAATCCCATATCAGGTAAATAAGGCCGCGCTGGTTGCAAAAATTGCTGAACTTGCAAAAGATAAAAAACTTGAGGGTATAACAGATCTGCGGGACGAATCCGATAGACATGGGATAAGGGTAGTGGTTGAGCTAAAACGCGATTCCTCTCCCCGCAAAGTTCTAAATAATTTATTTAAACTAACCGCGCTTCAAACGACATTTCCGGCAAATATAGTTGCTCTCGTTGATGGAGTTCCGCGAACCTTAAATCTTAAATCGATTCTTGATGAATATATCACACACCGATTTACTGTTGTAACACGCCGCTCGGAATTCGAGATCAGACAAGCAAGAGCAAGACTGCATATTCTAGATGGACTTTTGATTGCCGTAAATAACATTGATGAGGTTATTGCCACCATTAAAAAATCGAAAGATGTCGAGGATGCAAAGCAAAATCTTATGAAAAAGTTCAAGCTGACAGAAATTCAATCTGTTGCTATTCTTGACATGCAGCTTCGCCGACTTGCCGCACTTGAACGCGAAAAGCTTCAGGATGAATGGGATATGGTCAAGGAGACAATTGATTACCTTGTGACTTTACTCTCCGATCCAAAGAAAATGCTTGGCGTCGTGAATGATGAGCTTTCTAAAATCAAGGAAAGATATGAAGATCCAAGGCGCACAAAAGTATATAAATCGCGGGTAGATGAGTTTTCCGAGGAAGATTTAATTCAGAATGAACCAACGGTGATAACACTTACTCAAACAGGGTATATAAAACGCCAAAGCCTGGCGTCATTCAGAACTCAGGCGCGCGGCGGTAAAGGGATTCGCGGGATGACCACAAAAGAAGAAGATATTATAGATAAGATTTTATATGCTGAAACGCATGATTTTATTTTATTTTTCACAAATCTTGGAAAAGTATATCAAACCCGCGTCTTTGAAATGGAGGAGGCAAGCCGAATCTCAAAAGGCACAGCAATCGTTAACTTAATCGATATCACGCAAGGAGAAACTATTCAATCTATTTTAACTTACAATCCAAAGGAGAAAGACAGACTCAGAAATATAGTGATGGCAACGGAGAGGGGAGTGATAAAGAAAACTCGCGTTGACGAATTTGCGAATATAAGACGGGGTGGGATAATTGCCATCAAGCTTGATTCAAAGGACTCGCTTCAGTGGGTAAATTCATCAAGCGGAGAGGATGATATTGTAATGATTACTCAAAGCGGTAAAATCATTAATTTCCCTGAGAGTCATGTCAGAAGTACTGGTAGATCCAGCCAGGGGGTTCGGGGAATAAGACTTGTTAAAGATGACCTGGTTGTGGGTATGGATGTTGTTTCAAAAAATGATAAAGAGGCAAAATTGTTGGTAGTTGCCGGGAACGGCCTTGGAAAAAGAACACGGGTTTCAGAGGTGAGAAATCAAAGACGAGGAGGGCAGGGGGTACGAATTGCCAACATCAATGCAAAAACCGGAAAGATTGTTTTTGCCGGCGTCCTTGATCCTGATGCTACAGAGGTAATTATAACTTCAGAAAAGGGACAGGTTGTTAAGATTCCTCTTGCTTCGACACCATTGTTATCGCGTAACGCCCAGGGAGTAATACTAATGAGATTCTCAGACAAAAACGACCGCGTCGCCGCCGCTACTACAGTGTCTCCGTAGTTTACCCTGAGCGAGCCTAGCGAGTCGAATGGGCCACCACCGTCTCCCCATGAGATAGATACTAGAAACTAGATATTAGATACTAGGAAATTACGAAGCGAAAATATTTTACTTCTTGACCTTACAAGTTCGGCATTGTATATTTAGCGGAGATGCCGATTCCCGAGCAAGAACCCAAACAAAAATTTACCTCAGTAGCACAATTAGACAGTTGGCCAACAGCCGAGCAGATTCGCGATGTGTGGGCTAAAATGGAAGACCCTATCGAACGAGCTAAAAGAGTAAATAGAGAATTTCCACGAATGTCCCCAGGAAAAGCCTCAGGCAAGAGATATCGATAGCTTACACTTCTCGAACATACTCAATGCTATAATTGAAGCTATGAGGATTGATGGGGGGAAGATTGCGGAGGAAATAAAAGTAGATTTAAGATTAAAGATTGATGATTTAAGATTAAAGAGTATTGTGCCTAAAATTGCCATAATTACTCTTGGGCCGGAAATTTCTTGGGAAGCTTATGTTCGGCAGAAAATAAAAGTTGCGGGAGAACTTGGAATTAAAGCGGTTTTGATAAATCTTTCCGCCAAAGGCGAGACCTCGCCTAAAGGCGGGGAGGACGTTGATGAAGAAAAACTAATTCAAACAGTTCGAGAAATAGATTCGGATCCAAATTATCACGGAATTATTGTTCAAAGACCAATCCCTGCAAATTTTGACCGCGAAAGAGTGGTGAATTCGATATCACCCGAAAAAGATGTTGATGGATTTCGCTCGGATTCAAAATTTGAAGTTCCTGTTTGGCTGGCAGTTAGGAAACTACTTGAGGAAGTTCTTAGTACACACGTCCCTCACCCTTACCTCTCCCTTAGGGAGAGGGGAAATATGGCAGAAGAAAAACAGTGGAATAAATTGAGGTTTACGGTTATTGGTAAGGGGGAGACTGCAGGAGACCCTGTAATCCGGGGACTTCGCGAAATGGGAATCGAACTCAAAGTAATTGACAGTAAAACAAAGAATCCCGATGAGATTTTAAAAAATGCCGATATCATTATTTCGTGTGTAGGCAAACAAAATGTGATTCGTTCGGATCAGTTAAAAAAGGGTGTGATATTAATAGGCGTGGGAACACATGGTGAGGATACTGGTCTAAAGGGCGATTATAGCGAACAAGAAATCGAGAAAGTCGCGACTGCGTACACTCCAACGCCCGGCGGCGTTGGCCCCGTCAACCTCTCATATCTTTTCAAAAACCTTG
>CAYIRD010000003.1:0-21535 GCA_964365755.1 uncultured Gammaproteobacteria bacterium
TCCAGGGAATTTTAGATAACGAAAGAGCTGCTGATGTAGTGATTGCGGCTAATATATCCGGCTTATTTTCTCCATCCACTGAAAGAACGGTTACTACAATTTGAACGTCTTTTTTAATAGCTTTTGGAAAAAGAGGGCGGATTGAGCGGTCTATCATTCTTGCAGTTAAAATAGCCTCATCAGACGGCCTCCCTTCTCTTTTCACCCAACGGCTTCCTTTTATTCTTCCCCCGGCATAAAGCCTTTCAACGTATTCAACGCTTAGGGGAAAATAGGAAAGTGTTGAGTCTTCTCGACCCATGACAACGGTTGTAACCACCATTGTATCTCCCATTCTTCCTAAAACTGAGGCTGTTGCCTGCTGGGCAAGTACTCCGGTTTCAAGTGTCAAGGTAGCAGCATTAATTTGAAGTGATTTTGACGATTGTTTCATTAATTTTTCGGGGTATAGTGGTTATGCGGCCAATCCTACTTTCTTTGCAATATCTCCTCCCCGATTTTTATCCATTCTGATTAAGAAATTAAATAATCTTCTTCTTTTTGACAACATATTAAGAAGACCGCGTCTTGAGTGAGAATCCTTCTGATGAAGTTTTAAATGTTCAGTAAGTTTTTGAACTTGGTGGGTTAATAGCGCAATTTGCACCTCAGGACTCCCCGTGTCTCCTTTTACAGTTGCAAACTCTTCAATTATTTTTTTCTTTTCATCAGGATCAAGTGCCATATTTTTAGTATTCAGTATAGAGTATTCAGTATCGAGTATGTATTTTAACAAAAGTATCTCGGTTATTCAACAAGCTCGTTATAATACTGGATACTGTATACTCGATACTCAATACTATTTAGTTGCCTTTGCGTGAGCCTTTGAAGACTTTTGGTAGAAACCAATCATCTGGGACTTCACTTGTGCCGGAACCTTCAACGTTCTCTACTTCTTCAATTGGTTTAGCGTCGCCCGGGAAGGGATTGGGTCTTGAGAGAGCGGGATCTTGAATAGGTTTTGAACTTTGCGAAAAAGGATCTTGGTTAGAAACCGGCGGCTGTTGTTTCACGCTGGGATTTGGCGATGGGCGCTGCCAATTTGGCTTACCCTGCTCGCCCGCCGTAGCCTTGGCGAAGGCGGGAGCTTGATCGAAGGAATCAAAGGGCCTGCCCGGTCTATCACGCCTGCCCTGTCTTGCGAATTGGTTTTGATCAAAGGGCCTTCTTTCTTTTCTTTTTGCTCCATTTTGAAGAAGAAACCCTGCAGCTTCAAACGCGTGTGGACTTGTGGTTTGAGATGTAAAGTTGCGTGTTGCCCAAGTTATACCATCCAGTAAATTCTGAAATGAGTCAACATCATAACCCAAATTAAGCTCAATTATAAGTTTTGTCACTATTTCAGATAGTGAAGAGAAAGAAGGATCAATAATTAAGACATCCCCTTCTAGAGCGTTTAAAGGATTGCGGTCAATATGAATACTTTTCACATTTTTAAGATCCACCATTCCTAAAAGCTCAGATTCATCCAGCACGCCTAGGGTAATTATAAGAGACGGAGTTGAACCTTTTCTAATATACTCTATGTCTTTTTCGCTGAATGTTATCCCTGTAGTTTCCGCGAACAAATTAACATTGAGCCTTGTGTCTTCAATATTATAGGAAACTTTTTCTATCTCTCCTTCACGATATGGAACGGAAATTGTTAATAAGGAAGTTTTTCCTTCAAAAGCTTTCCTGATTCTATCAACTCCAACAAGATTTGAGATTTCAACTGTAGGTTCTTTTTTTGAAATTACCTGAACATTTTTACCTTGCGATACAAGGACTAAATAAAGACCAAGCGCGGCTGCGGCCGTGTCAATGTTTTGATTCTCAGAAATTACTATCCCAATACTTTCCGCCGAATCAATAAGTTCACGAATTTGTTCTCTCTGATTTGTAATTAATGCACTCATCTATTTAATTCACCAATAACCAATTAATCAATTGATCAAACCAATGTTCAATGTTAAATTCTTAATTAATTAAACATTTTACATTTACTAATTAGTTTGAAAATTGGAATTTGGTAATTGATCATTGCTAAGCTCTGCTTAGCGTTTGCTATAGGCTATTATAACATCACCCTTTGCAAAGTCAACTTCGGGCCGTATCATTATGCCGCATTCATCATTTTTATTAACAAGCCTGCAATCTTCCTTACCTTTTCTTATAGAAATAATTTCAGCTTGACCCATCACTTTTTCACTTCGCAATACTCTAATCTTGTCTCCCACCGCAAGCCTTCCCACTACTACTTTTGTGCCTAAAATCGGGCCGGTTGTTCCCAAAAATGAGTCAAGAATAGTTCCTTTGCCCAAGTTCCTTTCCTCTTCCTTTTTCCCTACCGCAGTGATTAGCTGCGAAAGTTCGTCAAGTAATTCATAAATGATTCGATATGATTTGTTAAAAACTCCTTCATTTTCAGCAAAGATTTTTGCATCAGGACTTATGCCGACGTTAAACCCAATAATGAGAGCTGATAGGTCTTTGGCTAAAAGCACATCTGAAACCGCAATATCTCCCTGACCTTCATAAACAACTTTAATTTTTGACCCCGATCCAATCGGGGTTGAAGGCAATGAATTTTTGATTGCCTCTATTTCAGCACTTGATTCGGTTTTTAGAATTATTGGCACAAAATCTCTATCACGGACTTTGAAGAATTGCGCAATGTCTAAGGTCGCTGCCACCGCAGGCTTAATTTCCGGTTGAACTTGGGGAACAATCGGCTTATCCCGTAAAACTGACCCGGCCGGCAAAACCTCAGACAATCCAAGTATCTCAATGGCATCGCCCGGAACAGCCTCTTTTGTGTTTTTGCCCAAAGTATCAACAATTGCTCGTATTTTTCCGGCCTCCTTGCCATGTGCAAATATTTTATCGGCAATTTTTAGAATTCCGGCTTTTATAACAACTGTCGCAGTAATTCCCCGCCGCATGTCCTGCTTTGCGTCAATAACTACACCTTCAAAATCCGCGTTTTTTACTTTTTTAATTCCTGAAAGATCATACACAAGTATAATCAGATCAAGAAGATCATTAATTTTTTCGCCAGTTCTTGCAGAAACTCCAATAAAAGGCACGTTTCCACCTAGACCTTCAAGTAAAATTCCATCTTTGATAATCTCTTGCTTAACACGCTCAATATTGGCGGATTCAAGGTCAATTTTTGTAAAAACAACTATAAATGGCAGTTTTGCTTCCTTTATTTTTTCTATTGATTCTTGCGTCTGCGGCTTAATCCCATCATCCGCCGCAACAATTAGGAGACAAAGGTCTGCAGCATCTACTCCCTGGGAGCGCATGTTGGAGAAGGCTTCGTGTCCTGGAGTGTCTATAAGTGTAATTTTACGAACCTTTCCTTCATGGGCTACTTCAACTTGCGAGGCGCCTATTTTTTGGGTAATTCCTCCGTGTTCACGCTCGGCGATAGCTGTCTCGCGGATTTTATCAAGCAAAGTAGTCTTTCCGTGGTCAACGTGGCCTAGAACAGATACAACTGGCGCGAATTCATTTTTTGATTCTTGATTCTTTGTGTCCATAATTTTTGTATCGAACTTAAACTTCCCATAGCTACTCAGGTTTTGTATCTTCTGGAGCTTGCGGTTCGACTATATTTTCGGGCTCAGGCTCGGCCGGAGTATCTTGAATAGTCTCCTCAGTTTTGACTTGCGGAACATCATCGCTTGCAGGCGAGGGAGTCTTTGCTGAAACATCCGAGGATACAGCTTCGACTTTCTCATGCGTACCTTCTTCCTTCGGCTCGACGGCTTTGTCCACCGTAGCTTCAGAGGAGGTGGAAGCTTGCGCGGAGTCTGCCTTCGGCTCGCCGGCTGCTTCAGGTTTCTTTATACCCTCTGTCTCTCCAGTCACTTTGTCACTCTGTCCCTCTGTCTTCTGATCCCCGTCCTCTGTTTTCTGTTCGCTGTCTTCCGGAGTGTCTTCTCCCTCCACGTCAATATTATATTCAGTCAGTTTTGAGGCTAGACGGACATTTTGTCCCTCGCGACCAATTATTAAGGGCAGCTCTTCACGGGGAGCCGTAACTTTTGCATTTTTTGTCTCTTGATCAACTTCAACTTTAAGATTTTTTGCAGGAGACAGAGCATTGGCTATAAGTTTTGCGGGATCAGGGTTCCATTGAATCACATCAATTTTTTCAAGACCGTCTAGAGCATCTATTACTGCCTGGATGCGAACACCTTTTTGCCCTACACATGATCCAACCGGATCAATACCCGTTGCTTCAGAATAAACCGCGACCTTTGCGCGGTTCCCTGGCTCACGAACCACCCTCTTTATAGTAACCGACCCAGAACTTACTTCAGGCACCTCGCGCCTTAAAAGGCCTTCAATTAAACCCGGATCAGATCTTGAAACCATAATTTCCCGTTTTTCCTCATCTATTAATTTAATGTACACGGGCATCTTTTTATTAAGAAAATACTGCTCATTTGGGATTTTTTCAGAAGGCTCAATTATTGCCTCCGCTTTCCCAATATCAACAACAATCGCAGGACCCAAGAAACGCAAAATCATAGCATTAACTACAGTCCCAACTCTTTTTGAATATTCCTCTATTACTGCGTCTTTCTCGCGTTCCCTGATCTTCTGAAGAAGAACTTGTTTTGCGGTTTGCGCGGCGATTCTCCCAAATCCGGGTGGAGTTACATCCTCTCTTTCCTTTAATATCTTGGTTTCGCCTGTATTCTCATTCAACTCAACTGAATATTTCTCAACATCTTCATCCGGAACAACGTTATCTTTTCTATAGGCAGCAAGAATTGCGCCCTTCATTGTGTCAAGAACAACAGAGGGATCAACACTCCGCTCTGAGGCGATTTGATTTAATGCTAACGCAAATTCACTTCTTTGTACTACAGCCATATATATTAGTTAAAAGTTCAAAGTGAAAAGTTCAAAATTTGAACTATAAACTGCAACTTTTAATTTTAAACTTTAAATTTTTAATTCGTCTCTAAATAATAAAAACGGTGGACTACGCCACCCAATCTTTATATTCTAAAACCGAACCAATTTTAACAGAAGGAAAATCGGGAGTCAAGAAAAATTTACTTAGTAGATGAGGTCGATTCCGGCCTTATCTCCGTTTTCAAGAGTTATCTTTTTAATCTCGGCTTTTGTACCGGATCCAAACATTGTATTATTACTGTACGCGGCGTCGTACTCGTCATCAAGACCAAACCAATGTCCAAGCTCATGAATCAGAATATCTTCCGCATTATATGAAGTGCTGCTGCAGGCAAGACTCCACGCAAATTTCTTATTCATTATTGTATCTACGTCTGCAACAAGATGAGTAGCCGTATAGTACCAGACATATGTTACCCCAAGGGCTGATCCTGAAGTCCTTCCCCATGTGATAATATTTTCGTAATCGAGAGCATTTCTTGTTTTTGATGTTGTTCCATCAGAAACTAAATTAGGTGTTGATGAAGCATTTATAGCACTTACCCATTTACTAAAACTATTTGAGGTAATGGGTGCCAAATTGTTACCCCCAACAGATGATGGAACACTTGATGGATTAATCTTATATTTCCAGGTTCCTGACGGTAGTTTCCATCCTGCTGGCCCCACGAGTGCATCTGAAGACCCATCCTCACAAACTGCTGATGTTGATAAGGTTGGTCTTTCTTTTGGCTCGTGGACAAAGACGCGAACTCTTACGTCATTTCTTCCTGGAACAGCAAAATCGCCGTTTCTTTCAGGAATAGTTGCATTCTCGCTTTGCGCAAATGCAACTGCTGAAAGCACAAAAACTAAAATCAAAGAAAAGACTAGGGAAAGAATACTTTTCACACCTTGTATGGTACACCTGATAGCCCTATTTGTCAAATAAACTAGTTACGGAGTGGTTACGACTTTCTCTACGTCTACGAGGCCTGCGCCTTGCTGGTTTGAAGATAGGCCCGAAAGCCACTCGGCATTAGATTCAAGATGAGATTCAACTTGGGAGGGTGAGAATCCGGCGTGGGTTGCCAAGACCATTGCTGCAGCTCCTGCCACATGCGGCGTTGCCATAGAGGTTCCTGACAAAGTTGCGTATCCTCCACTTTTATAAGTCGAATATATAGAATTCCCTGGTGCGGCAAGATCAACCTCTGGCCCGCGACTTGACCAAGATGGTTGCCCGTCAGAAGAATTAGTTGCAGAAACCGCAATAGACTCGGAATATTTTGCAGGATAAATAACGGTGTTGTCCCCTGATCCAGAGTTCCCGGCGGCCGAAACAACCACTATTCCGGCATTCTTTGCCGCAATCACGGCATCATGAAACGATTGAACATTAGATGTAGTTCCAAGGCTCATGTTTATAACATCCATATTGTTATTTATTGACCACTGAATCCCTTCGATAATGTCTGATACATACCCGGATCCCCCGCTGTTGAGAACTTTAACTGCGTATAAGTCAATCTCGTGTCCCACACCTATTACTCCAAGCAAATTATTTGCGGCTCCAATAGTACCCGCAACGTGACTCCCATGGCCGTTGTCATCATCTGCAGTTCTCCAAGAATAAGTCGTGTTTATTCCTCCTTTAACGTTTGCGCCTAAATCCGGGTGATCAAGATCAATTCCCGTATCAATAACAGCAACCTTTATATTATTAGCTGCTGCAATCACCCAAACCTTCTCAGCATCTACCCTGTCAACCCCCCAAGGTAGCACCTGGTTTGATGAGGGTGTAGGAGTAGGAGTCGGGGTAGAAGTAGGGGTAGGAGTCAAAGTTGGCGTTGGCGTTGATGTAGGAGTTGGGTCGGAAGGTATGGGTGTAGGAGTAGGTGTTGCCGTAGGTGTGAGGACGACGCCAGGATCAAAAATGACCCCAGTACCGGGCGTGGAACAGCTTCCGTTAGAGGAGCGGACAAAAACTCGCCAATTAGGGTCTGAACTACTGTCCTCGCCCGAAAAACTTGTAGAGTCACTCGTTTGCCGCGTTGACCACGAGCCATCTGTCCTTTGCCTTTGAACCCTGTACTGATCAGCACCCGAAACCGCGCTCCACGTGAAATCAACATCCCCTCCACCTGCTTGATTTGTATCTGAATTTGTCAAAATTGTAGGCGCTGCACATTGTACGAGCGCAAAAGCTCGAGCATCCTCTTCAACGCGCAAAACATTTGGATCTTTACGCAAAGCATCAACTTTTGCTTGAGTTGCCTGTAAAACTTGGGAATTAACAAGTGAAAGTCTTTTTATTCTTGTTGCTGTTACTCTTGAAATCACTTTGTCCTGAAGTGTTTGAGGAGCTTCTTTTTTAAATGTAACGATTACCCTTTTTGTTGCAACCTGGGCGCTTATTGTTTTTACAAATGAAACAAATAGAAGTAAAAAGATCGCGGGAACAAGAAGCATGAAAAACGTCCGCCTCATCCTTTATATATAATCAATTTTATAGAAAATGTCAAATTGTCTATATTTTATATACTAATCATATAATTCGTCTCAGTTGACATTGATAAATCAATGCATTAATCTATTTACTAATAAAATATCCCGTAGAATCGGGCTATTTGAGATTACCCCATTAGAAACCTCTGGTTCTAACGGGGCAAGCTAGTTTTTCATCCTGAGCGCAAACGCAGGGACTGTCCATGAGAACTATTTTTTTATTTTATAAACCTTCAAAAAACTTCTTAACCGAGCTTTCCCCAAAAATCTCTCATATTTTGGCTTATTTTAAAAAGTTTAATCACTACGAAGGGAGGTGAATTTTTAATGAATATCAAAAAAATAGCAATTGGTTTCTCCGCCAGCGCTGTAATGTTGGGCGCAACAATTTTCCCCGCTATTGCGCAAGAAGAACCACCACCTACGCCGGCTGAATGTGAAGGCATTGTTTTTGCTGGCGATCCGATATTAGGAACAAATGGAAGTGATTTAATTAACGGCACAAATGATAATGATCTGATCTTTGCTCTTAATGGCAGCGATAAGGTTGACGGAAAAGACGGCGCAGATTGCATAGTGGGCGGAGACGGAAGCGACAAGCTTATCGGCGGAAACGGAGCGGATGTAATCCTTGGAGGAAACGGCGCTGACAGCATTGAAGGAAATAATCAGGCTGACAAACTGTTTGGTGATGATGGCTCTGACTCTATTAAAGGCGGAAACGGAGATGATGAAATTTCTGGCGGCGATGGTCCTGACTTACTAAGAGGAGAAAATAACAATGATGTGATAGAAGGTGGGGAAGGACCGGATTCTCTCAGGGGAGGGTCAGGCGATGATAATTTGACTGGTGGAGCTGGAATGGATTCAGCAAACGGCGGCCCAGATACTGACACCTGCGATGCTGAGACACAAACATTCTGCGAACTCTAAACACTACGACTACTACAGTTAATGTTACCGGTTGGTCAAATACCAATAACTAATTGGTTGGTTGCTTTTAAATAGAAAAACCCCCTCTGTCCGGGGGTTTTTCTTATACCGGATGGTCCCAGTTAGATAGGAACAACTATCTAACAGGCCCCGTGAATTGCCCGAGGGGAGGGCTGACTCCTGTAGAGAGACGCAGAAACCAAAGTGATAAGAGTAAAGTTCCAAAAGAAAGGCTCATTAAAAATATCCATGGATGGTGGCTGGCTTGAAAAATTTCCTGACCCGGACCCAATGCTTTTATAACGCTTGTCGAAAGTTCATTGGATCCTTGCAACAACTTAAGGAGCGTGGCTCCTTGGGCGCTTGCCAAAGGCTTAGTATCTTCAAAACCCGATACACATAGCTCCTTTAATATATTCACCAAATCTCCTGTTTTTGTCCAGACATAACCTAAAAGTTTATTTGCAGATCCTTGATAGCCCATCGATTCTTGCTTTTCCTCATAATATAGATCGGTTTCCTGCGAATGTTCAAAAGAAGTCTCAGAAACTATATATACGGAGTCCTCTACGCTGTCTGCATTAGTATTTTGCGCAAATACAAGATATGCAATAAAGAGAATCGGACCGAGTATGGCAAGAAAAAGAAATTTTCTCATAATAAATAAACGGAATAACGCCAATAAAAGCAGTAATAAATTCGGGGCTTATAGAAATAGGTGAATGCCTTTAGCAATCACACTATTTATGAATCCAAATTTTCTTCTAAGAACCAGAAAGATTGCAACTGGAACAGTTAAGAATAACCATGCTAAGTTTATTTGTATTGTCTTTTGGGCGTCATCCACGAGTCCCTTAATGTCTTTTGCTTTTGCAATTATTATTTGTCCTCCTGTTTGACTGTTATTGCCGCCGCTAAAGCTTACATTTCCTCCGCCTGAGATTTGGCCTGAAACTTGAACATTGCCGGAAGAATTTGAACCATTAGTTGAACTTTGGTTCGAACTATTATTGGAAGGATTTCCGCCTACCCCGTGATTTGAATTATTTGATCCGCCAGCTGGCGGATTGGTATTTGCGGCCAAGTTTTGGTTATTACTCTGCTTCTCTTGTCCGGGCGCAACCAAATCTCCCATCCATGATCCAAATACATTGACCACTGTGACAAAGAGCCTCCCATTTCCGGCAAAATTGTTGTTAACAAAGTTGATTATATTTGCTACAACATGAGCGTCTCCTGTGAGAATCGAATTATTGCCGCCGGTGTTTGAGTTTGTTGAATTTCCTCCCGTATTTGCTGTTAGATCAAGGTTATTCACAATATTGGCATTGTTAATTTGTGTTGTGGTTGAATTGTTTATGTTTGTGATGTCCGCATCATTTGTTGACCCTGCGCCATTACCCGTATTCATAGCGGTTATTTCGCCTGTCAGAGGGTCTACTATGAATTCTGTTCCGGTACCTCCGGCAAAATTCTGTCCGGCCGGCGCGCCCAGTATCTGTCCGATCCATTGCCCTGCATTATTCACTAACACTAGCCACCAATCTCCGCCTAAAGTGTTTGAATTGGCTATATTGAACGTCTGGACATTTGCATCAGCATCTCCTGTGGTAATCCAATTGTTGCCTCCGGTGTTGCTCGATGCCGAATTCTCACCAGTAGTAGCATCTACTATAATATTGTTCTCTATTGTAGCGTCGTTATATTGAAAGGTGTTGTCATTGTCCAAAACCGTGACATCCGCATCATTACTAGAACCCGAACCATTACCGGTGTTTCCGGCCGTTATATTTGATGCTATGCATGAGGCGCAGGAGGCAAAGGGATTATCCGGTAGGATAATATCTCCTGTTAAGTCTCCAAAAATATTTACTATACCAAGTATCACATTACCGGCAAGGTTATTATTAACAAAGTTTAAGACGTTTGCGGCAATACTTGCATCTCCTGTTGTAATTGTGGAATCACCGCCGGTGTTTTTTGAAGCATCATTACTGCCGGAATCTGCCAAAAGCGTCATGTTGTTCTCAATATCCGCATCGTTTTGCTGGAACGTATTCTCGTCATTAATTGTAGTAATATCTCCGGTGTTGGTTGAGTCCGAACCATTTCCCTCATTCTTGACTGTAGTATCACCCGCAAGACAGCCTACGATACAACTTGTATCTCCAAAATCTAAAATAATATCTCCTATGTGATCATCAACTATATTAAATTCTGCTACGGCCACTCCGTCCACGTTTGTGTTAACGGCATTAAGAATTGTTCCTGAGACATTTGAATCGCCTGTTGTGATCGTTGAGTTTGCTCCTGTGTTTTTTGATGCTTCATTGTCTCCTGAGACGGCGCTCTGATCAAGGGTATTTTTAACAACCGCTCCATTTGTTTGGGTTGTGTCGTCCGAATTTTCTATGGTTACCGATCCCGTATTTGTTGAACCTTCCCCGCTACCGGAATTGACAACGGATGAACCGCCTGTACCTCCGGCTCCGCCGCCGGTTGATGTATTTAAGTTACCAAGATTTGAAATTGTCCCGGTTGATGTCGCGTCCCCGGTGCCAATAGTGGCATCTTGTCCAACTTGTCCGCTTTGGGTTTCGCCTTCATTTGTACTTGCTGTTTCCGTAGTTTGAGGGTCTTGAGGTGTCTCAGACTGTGTTTCCGGAGCAGCTTGCTCCTCTTGTGTGCTGGAACTCTCTTCTTCATCATTATCGTGATCGTTTTCATCATTATTATTTGACTGCTCTTCCTGTGTGCTTGGGGCGGAGGGGGAGCTTGGAGAAGAAGGTTCAGATGGAGCGCTTGGAGCTGAGGGTTCGCTAGGGGTAGAAGGTTCTGAAGGCTCAGCTCTTACAACAGATACAGACTGCACCATAAATAATGCAATTATTAATATGTAAGCCGTTAATTGTTTTAAAAATCCTCTCATTTTTTCTATAATCTATAATCTTTAATCTATAATCTATTTTTTGTTGGGTTTCGTAGGGTGTCTCGCCGAAGTGCTAGCAAAACACCCTACTATTCCCCGCTTAACCGTTTAAAAGATCTAAAAGATCTTGTAGGTCAAAAGTAAAGCTAAAGTGGAATCCAGAGAAATCTGGCCAATCCAGATCTCCAAGGTCTCCAAAAACATTGCTGTTTCCTGAGTTATTTACTTCAACCTCAGTATCAGCATTGCCAGTTTCAATGGTTGGATCACCATCGGTTGCACCGACATTGTCCTCCACCTCATTGTCTCCGGTTTCGGATTCAACTTCGACTTCGTTGTCGCAGTCACCATCATCCCAGCCACAGAAGTTATTTTGATCTACCTCAGTCTCCCCTTCGAGATCTAGCTCGATTTCATTCTCGGAGTCTTCTCCGTTTTCAAAAATCTTTGCTAAAATATCGTCAAGAAGGCATCCGCAGTCAACATCTGCCGCATTGAAGTTAACCAAATTATCTATGGTTACATCAGTTAAGGCATCTCCGGTGTCGATTAATATATCTCCACCTACGTTATCCTCTGCTTCGTTGTCTCCGGTGTTGGATTCAACTTCTACTTCATTCTCAAGATCAAGATTGTTCTCTTGGTCAAGCTCTACTTCATCTTCAAGTTCAAGGTCGATTTCATTTTCAGAATCCGAACCGTTACCTGAGATTATCGCTGATAGGGATCCTCCGTTTGTAGAGGCGCTACCAACTGTTGCCCAGTTAGCATTAGCAGTTGTGCTAAGTGTAACTGAAGTGTCAGCTTTCCCGGTTTTAATCTCGATCTTTCCTCCGACGTTGTCTTCTGCTTCGTTGTTTCCTGTGTCTGCTTCTACTTCAACGTCATTATCAATATCTGCGTAGTTAACTTGATTGATCTCGATTTCGTTTTCACGTTCGAGTTCAATCTCATTTTCTGAGTCAGAACCATTACCACTTATCTCAACATCAACGTCACCGCCTGGGCAACAATCGACTGATGCGACGTTGCTGTTAACAGTGTTTGAAACATTAACGGTTGCTTTGGCATCTCCGGTGTCAATTGTTATATCTCCACCTACGTTACCCTCTGCTTCGTTGTTTCCTGTGTTGGATTCAACTTCGACTTCATTCTCAAGGTCAAGATTGTTCTCTTGGGTAACGTTGGTTTCGTGTTCGAGTTTTACCTCTGCTTCATTTTCTGAATCTGAACCGTTTCCTGAAATTGTGATAGTGGTACCAGCTGCTGCAGGAAGTGCAAGGTTTAAAAGCATTGAACCCACTGCTGCTGCTGTAATTAACTGTCTTTTAAAATTTGTCATTTAATAAAATCACCTCCTTTTCGACTAGGATCCCCCCGATGAATCGAGGGACACTTCTTTACCCCCCTTGCGGGGGAATCCTGCCGCTTCTTTTGTCTTGCGACAAAAAAAACGGAGACTTCCGGCCCGATTTATTAATCGGACAAGAAGCCTCCGTTTGCGGTCAGCCTCATCCCCCGTTCTTTACGGGAGATTTCTCGAATGTCAATATTTTAACTTTGCTTAAAGCCCCTTGTCAAGGCCCAAACTCACTCAGATCGTCTGAGGCGGGCCTGAATCGTAAAAATCTTGGATTTTCTCTCTTCTTGAATTTCTGGCTCTTGGGAAATATTAAGCGAGGTTTTCTTGATATTTCTGATTGAGATTTGGGTTACCTTGCCGTCCTGAACAACAATATCAACGCTGCCATAGCCGTCTACCGAACCAAGCGCGTTTTCTATTTCACGAAGTAAGTCCTTTTTTTCACCCAAAGTGTTACCAGCCATTAGAAATTAAGTTTTATGCCCTCTTTTGGTCCGTTAATTTCCCCAATGCGAAGCTCAATGTTTTTATCACTCTCATTTATTGCAAGTCCCACGCGAGTGTTTTTTGTAGATATAGCTTGAACTTCAACAGGATCATTATGTATGTCTGGAGCAAATAAATCTTTCGTATTCCCGTTAATTATTATTCTAATATAGTCGCGGCTATTTACTTGAAGTCCTTGATTTAAATCGTTTACTATCTTAAGATTTATTATTAAAAAGATCCTGCCTGAAACAGCACTTGCCCTTTTCCCTTTTACTATAATTTGTTTACGAAGTTCAGCGGTCTGTATATTATATGAGAGTTTGCTGACCACTTTTCCTTTTTGATCACGGAGGGGAAATAAAAATTCTCTGTTTATTGTCATTGTTGCAACTGGCTTTGCATCCGTAACAGAGATGTTAGTACCCCGAATATAATAGTCCCTGTTAAGTGCCTGTCTTAAACCAAGTAGCACAACAATGATTAGTATAACCGGAAGAAGAATCCTGAAGATATTTTTTCTATTGAATCTTGGAAATCTTACCTTTCTAGCAAACTCAGACACATTGTTAAATCTTGATTGTCTCAAGGAAGATGAAGCGTCAATTATCTCACTAAAAAACGCTTGGGGATATTGCAGGGCGATTGATAACGTATCTTTCTTTACTGACATAAATAAAATGCCCCACGCAGCTTATGCTTCGGTGGGGCAGCTTGCCCCGCTTTTTGGGCGGGGTTAATGTGATCGAACTATATCAAAACGACTTTAGCTTGTCAAGGCCCACCGTTTTGAACGGTGGGCCGCAGACCCACCGAAGCTTTAGCGAAGGCGGGTCAAGCGTTATTAAAGAATTTTAAAAATTGAATAGATTTGCGAAGAAATCTTTAATTTGTGCTATTATTTTTTGGATTATAGTTTTGTTATAAACCTCACCATCATCATCTATTAAATCTTCTATCTCCTCTTCATTCTCCTCATTTTCCTCTGAATTAGAACTATTTGCATTGCTTTCAACTTTCACAGTAGCCGAACTTTTTCCCCCGTCCTTTTCAATTGACAATGTGTGAGTCCCTGGATCTTTTGTATCAAGAACTTTTTTCTCACCATTTACTTCTATTTCTATATGAGTTTTTGTCTCCGAAGTATTATTCGAATTACTGGAGGAACTATTAACATTGGTTGTTACAGAAGTATTTACTGTAGATTTACCTTCTTTTATTTCTGCGAATGCTTTGGGAGTGAGTAAAAATATGAGGGCAGAAAAAAGTAAAATGATTTTCACCGCCCACACTATACAATATTTATTAAAATTTGACAACTCAACGATGGGCAACTGTTACCTGATAGACAATGACTTCACCGTAGTTGTCATCGCTGCAAAGAGCGGGTCCTTCTTTACTGCAATTTGATTGAGTATATGCTCCTGCTTTAAAGTATGCATTTGAATAATTAAGATTAAGAGTATAAGAAGGATTTGTTTCCCCATTATAATATATTCTTGTCTTTCCATCGTTCACTTCAAAGCGTACCGTAAATCTTTTCCCCAAAGCATATTGAGAATCAAGAGTGTGGACATTTTTTCCACCAATTCTTATATGAAGATTCGGATTATCAAGTCGTATCACAATTATGTCGCGCTCCTGGTCATGAATTTGTCCCGCCACTATATGCTGTTTAATTTTGGGTACCGCGGTTATTGCTTGATCTAGGATCATGGAGTGCATTCCTTCTTGTGACGACCATCCTATCTTGCTTCTTCCATTGTTAGTCACCTCTAAGAGTTCTGACCTAGGATAGTTAGAGCCGCCTGTTGTCACAGCGTTTACCGGCGCTCTGAAACGAACACCACCCCCAGGCGCTAAACTAAACCATGGTGCAAGGGCATAAGTAGCCAAAATTGGCTGTTTTATTTCTTTAGGACTTTCAGAAAATCCCACAGGAAGAGTTATTTTCCAGTTAGTAAGATCTATTACTTGTGATGGGTATATTTTCTTTTCTGATATTTTTGGTTTTAACGTGAGGGTAGGTATTTGCGTCATAGCTTTTGATGTGGGACGATCAGATATACCTACAGGATTTTTTTTCCTATCTCTTATTTCTGAGCGAAAGGGATAAATTGTAATTAGAAAAAAGATTAAAAGAATTACTCCTAGTGTGAGAGTAAAACGAATTTTATTATTGAGAAATATTTTTTTCCTCACTTTGCTCACTTTACGAAGAGTATAGACTTAGATAACAAACACTGTCAATTAAAGCCCGACAACACCACCCTGAGGTGCGGTACCCGTCTCAAAATCGAGTTTTGCAACAACATCTTTTTTAACAATATTTTTATTTATATCTATAACAGTTTTAAGAAGAGACACGGGAAATCCTTGTTTACTCGCCCAATCAAGAAATGCCTCTGTATCTTTTGGTAAACAGCTGCCCTCAAATGGCCCCAAATTCAAAACGCCATACTTGGGATTCCACATCCCCTCACAAGAGATCGCAGTATATTTAAAAATTTTATCACCATCCACATTTATTTGATCTGCAATTTGCCGCATTTGGTTGAAGTAAGTAATTTTTGCCGCATTGAAAAGATTATGGACATATTTTTGCATCTCGGCTTCGCGTATTTCGCACCTGAAAATTGGGCAGTCAAACTTGCCTTCATAGATAGAATTAAGAATGTCGCCGGATTTTTTGTCATATTCACCGATTAAAATTATCCAGGGGTTTAGCGTATCATCATAGGCAGTTTTTGCTCTTAGATATTCGGGATTCATACAGACACCAAAATCGCGCCCTGCCTTTTTACCAGAGTATTTTCCCACCAAAGGGATAACTAGATTTTCAGTTGTTCCGGGAACAACTGTGCTCTTAACAACAACCAGATGGTATTTATTGATTCTGGCTAAACGTCTACCAAGGTCAATCGAGGCCGCTTCTATTGGTTCAAGATCTATTTTCCCATTTTTTGCCGGGGTAGGGACGGTAAGGAAAGATATATCAAAATTATAGTCACCGTCCATTAAGTCATGACGGTCATATGCAATATACCCCTCCTCTCGGAGCTTTTGGGTTTTCTCTGCATTTCCTCCAAGAAAGGCAACATCGTATCCCTTAGCGGCTAATACTTTTCCTGTTGCTTGACCAACAACTCCCGGACCAATAATGCAAATAGTAGGTTTGTTCATTTCTTATGGGCAGATTGTCTTGGGGCAGCGGCCAGCGGGTTTAAATTATTGTATAGAGTTAAATATAAAAAAGCTAGGGTCATTTTATATTTATGGCTCACTTTCCTCTGCCCCCATTACATCTTTCCGATTTCTGAAAAGGTCATTATTACCTAACATATTGGAAAAATCTCGTACAACTTTTGTATATATTCCATAATTCGTATGTTGTTTAATTTGATTTTCTATAACTGTATTGTTTGCAGCGCTGCCCTGAAAGTAAATTCCAATCTTGTTATAAGACAGATTATTTTTGCTGATCTCATTTGTATCTGATTTAACATATATGGCTGTATCATTATTCTCAAGCTTATTTTGGGAAATAAGATTGTTATTTGCTTTATCATAAAGATAAATTCCATATAGTTTGCTCCCGGAAATAATATTGTTTTCTAGAGTATTATTGTTCGAATTAACATTTGCTCTTATCCCGTATCTGTTGTCCTTCATTGTATTGTTGCGGACAATATTATTGCTTGATGCAAAAAGCGCGATGCCACTTGTATTGTCTGCTAATAGATTGTTTTCAATGATATTAAAGTCAGATTTTTCATGAAGCATAATGCCATGAAGTGCATTATCGTAAGAATAATTGTTACGGATTGTATTGTACATACAGCGCTTTGATAAAATTATTCCGTGTGTGCCATTATGATGGGCTTTATTATTTTCTATTAAAAACCCGTTCGAATCATCATGGAGATCAAGCCCGTACCGGGTATTGTTATTAAATTCGTTACCCCGCCATATCATTCCTGTTGCGCCAAAAATATACGCGCCAAAATAGTTATGGTGAAAACGGCTGTTAATAACTTCTCCTGTTAGAAGGACTTTTTTGAGTTTGTCTGTGTTTAATTTCCATGAAACGCCGTATGGTGAGATAGCTAAATTAGGACTTATGGCATAACCAAGATATGCAATTTCCGAATTATATATATCCATTCGGGCATTGTCTGTTACCATGATAAAGCTTCGCCCGTCTTCAAGGTCCTTATCATATTCATTTAATTCTTCATCCCATGAAGTTATTTTTACGCCGTTGATACTAATGTCTCCGTTTGCCGAGCGCAAAGCCGCAAACCATTTTTTATTGCTTCCCATCTTGAGCCAAGTAACTTCATTTTTATCCAGAGTCAAAGTAACCCCGTGATAAATATAAATTGTAGCTTTTACGTACCAAACCTTCGGCGAAATCTCTTCAAGAAAATCCTTGCCTCCATTATCCCTAATATCTTTCAATGTAACTTTTCTTCCTCTCCCCCTAACTAAAAGTGTATTGGTTTTCTCATCATACTGGATGGTTGAGGGATTAGAAGATGTTGGCCTAATAAATCTTTCTTCGGGTTTTAACTCTATATCCTTTCCTGGTATTGTCAAAGTTAAACCTTGCGCAATTTTTCTATTTGGACTCTTAGCCGAATTTGCATAGAATAACTGATCTTCATCAACGCCAAACTCCTTGGCAATAGAATTAAATGTATCGCCAGCTTTTGTTTGATAACGCTTGGCTAATAGATTTTTCTTCTCTAATGTTGAAGCCCCTAATACCTGAACACTTGCAAGATTTTTTTCAGAAACTTGACGCAGAGCGCTTGCTAATAATTGTTCTTGTTCTAAAAGCGGTACGAAATAGGTGTGTTGTTTATACTGGTAAACACCGTATGTCAAGAGAAGTATAACAGCAAACGTTGCAAAGTAGGCAGGCATCATCTTGATAAATCTCACTTGCGGAAGCCTTGACTTATCCCAGCGTGTAATCCAGCTCTGCGTATTTAAAGTAAACAACGCATAAATCCTTAGGATGCCCGCAAAAAATGAATACAAAATAAAACCGGGCAGAATCTTAATATTATGAGGTTTATGAGATAAATGAGCGGGGTAAATTTTGACAGTGCGCGAGAGCACCCACCATAAAATAATTATTGCTGCTGAGAGATAAAGCCCGCTATATAGTGAGATAAACAGGAAAATAGGGCTTAGTATAATTACAAAAGATTGAAGCACTTTATCTATCTGAAAGAAAAATAAAGCCGGATGATGGCGTGGCCACCCATCTAGCATTGCCGTCAAATCTGCCCTCAAACTGTTTCTTGACCAACGAATCCGCTGCTTAAGATAAGAGCCTAGATCCTTCATGCCGGGAGTATATACATGTGAATTGCTCTGATATGCTACTTTCCAGCCCCCTGAAAGAACCAGATATGTCAGCCGTTTGTCATCTCCTGATATCACAGGTTTTCCTAAAAACGTTTCATTAACTAATCTAGGAAGTAACGGAAGAATAATATCACGTCTATAGAACGCGGTCCTGCCTGATAGACATACAAGAGCGTCTCCCGCCGCAGCTAAAAACGGAAACTCATGACGGTAGCGCAAATCAAGCTGTATATCAAAAATTTTCTGCGCAAATGTTTTGGGGTTAAGGACGCTTTGGTAGGTAGCGACCCCCGCAACACGCGGGTCATGAAATGGCGGCAAGCCATTTTTTATTACGTTTTGCCCCCAAATAGTGTCAGAATCAACAAGTGCAACAATTTCACCCTTTGCTTTTTTTATACCGGCCGCCAGTGCCGCGCGCTTTCCTGGGATGCGAGTAATAATCAGAATAGCTTTGAGGAAATTTTTTGAGAATTCTTTAAAGATACGAATACATTTTTTATCAGTATAGTCAATTACGGCAACAATTTCACTCGGGCTATTGTCCTCCCATGATTCCAAAGCGGCTTTAAACACAGACGGATTTTCATTGTAAACCGGTGTAACTATAGAAACTTTTCCTCGGTATGGTTTTGTTTTTGGACGATAATATAATCCAATACTTTCCTTCATCATCCAAACAAACCAACGCCATATACCAATTATTCCAAGTGGGAAAAGGAATCTATACCGATCCGCATACTGGTTGGCGTAGAATAAAATATCATTATAGAGCGTTCCTAAATTTTCAGTCATTTACTATTGTTGGTCTTTGTATTAATTCGGCTTTTAAAAATTTGTATTTCTGTACTAGGACAGAAAGCATAAAAATGAGAGCAGAAAGCGGTAAAAAATATTTGCAAGAAAAATCTTGTGAGGAACACGTTCCGTATCTGGTTAAAAACACCAGATAAATTACGGCGGGGATAATAATAGAGAAAATCGAACGCAAGCTTGCAAACCTGTGAGCTGAATAAAAATAGAAAAAGAGCAAAAAAGCCTCACCCGCAAGAAGCGACCAGGGAGAACAAAAAATACCGCAGGGTTTTTGGCTTTCCGTTTGGACTATGATTGCCTCTTGCTTTTTTCCCGTGGGTTTTGGAGAAGCTGCTGCACTTGCACCAAGAACCGGTTTATAAATTGATAGATTTGGCCCCCCTGAAATAGTTTTTTTGACTCCCGACACTGTATTTGCTGGTGCTCCGGGAACCGCTGTTATTTTGTTTGAGAACTTGCCCGGTTTACAATCATTAACGGCACGGACTCTAAAATAGTATTTTACTCCGTTTTTAAGCTCCGAAACTGTATAGGAAGTAGTTTCCCTTCCTCCAACATTGGGGGCTCCATACTCAAATGAGTTTGGAGATGTACCGTATGCTAATAAGTAATAAGTTACGGGATCCTGCGCTTCTGTCCATGTTAATGTAACACTCTTATCATGGGGTACTGCTGATATCAGTTTCGGCGCACTGCCAGGCTTTGGTGCTGTGCAATGTGTAGCCTTAAGCTCACTTGGCTTCTGGAATGCGAATAAAAAGTAGGAAAATAATAAAATAAGGACGTAGAAAAGTCTCCTGCCCATATACGCTATTATCTTGCTATTGTAGCACAAACAGCAAGTTTAAAAGAGGTATATTTATTGTTTCACTGGTGTGGCTTTTACTATTAGGCGTTTTTCGTCAAAGAAGCCGGAACACGTAAAAAGAGTTAGCACTTCATGATCAGTCTTTCCGACTGTCTCTATATTATTAGGTAACACGGTTCTTACCTCGCTTACCTTATATCTATACCAGCGGTCGCTCGTAAATATGTATATTACATCATCTTTCTTAATATCTTTTAAGTTATAAAACATGCCTTCTCGTGCGTGTGCAAAAACTACAATGTTGCCGCGTTCTCCCGGGTTTGCACTGCCTTCTCCGTGGGAAGCTGAAGTTTCAGATGTTTCCCAATAACCTTTTGCAATTCTTGCAGGCTTTACTTCAAGATCTATATTATTCTCAGGAACCATAATTCGAACTACTTGAGATTCTTTTTCACTCCCGACGAATTCTTTACCCGCTATAATAGGCTCTTTTGCCGAAAGATTATTTTGGGGTATTGTCGGCAGGGTAAACAAAAATGTAAAACCTAGGATTACAAAAAGAATACCAAATAAAGAACGAGCAATTTTGGGATTTAAAAGTCTATTCGAAAGTGATCTCGAAAATTTTGACTTTTGCCTTTTGACTTTTGCCTTTAATTTAGGCATTCTTTCTGAGAAGACCGTATCCCAAGGTTAGGGACCCAAATGCTGGCAGAAGTTTGAGAAGATTTAATAATTCATTCTCGCCACTTGTTACCGGAAGCCCAAGAACAGCCTGTCCGGGTCCGCCTGGTCCCCCGTTTCCTCCTCTTCCGCCATCCTCTTTCTTACCATCTTCTTTTTTACCGTTTCCGGGCGGCGTGGTTGGTGTTGGAGTTGGTCCGCCTGGAGGCGTGGTTGGGGTTGGAGAAACACCTGGTTTTTTTGTTGGAGTTGGGCAATTATTGCAAGGAACGTTTGCAATATTGCTATTAAATTGATTGTTAATGTTTATATTGGTGTTTATATCTCCTGTCTTAATACTACCGTCTCCGACTCCGCCATTAATCGAATTGCCGCCTGTATTGGAATTTACGTTTACATCATTATTGAGATTTGCATTATTGGATTGATTAACGTTTGTTGAATTATTTTGATTAAACTGAATTGAGCTATTAGAGTTTGCGGCGTTTCCGGAGATTTCTAAGGTTGCCGAATAAGCCTGAGCGGCAAAAACAACAAGCATGACCATAAAGCTTATTGCAAAAAGTGTCTTTGAGATGCTGTTTTTCATTCTTTATTTAAAAAAAATAACTGCCAATAGGGGCAGTTATCATTTAGTAAAATCGGATTCTATCCTATAACCTAAAAAATGTCAAGAGGTTAATTTCGCGACAAT
>CAYIRD010000004.1:0-20698 GCA_964365755.1 uncultured Gammaproteobacteria bacterium
GCCCAAGACTGATGACATGAGGGAAGCGCCGAGTATAGATATAATTTCTATGCTCTTAAATGATGGAGCAAAAATTAGCGCATATGACCCTAAAGCGATTGAAAATGCCAAAGAAGTTCTTTCAAACATTACATATGCTGACGATTTATATAAGGTGGCAGATAGCGCCGATCTTCTAATTGTGTTGACGGAGTGGAATGAATTTCGCGAGATCGATCTAAACAAGCTTAAGTCTCGCATGAAGGCTACAAATATAATTGATGGACGCAACATTTATGATCCAGAATCCATGAGAGAACAAGGCTTCAACTACATTGGCGTAGGACGATAAGCATGAAGAAGGCATTTATCACTGGTATAACAGGTTTTGCCGGAAGTTTCTTGGCCGAACATCTTCTACAAACAAAAGGTTTTGAAGTCTCCGGTACTTACTTGACCGAGGATAGTCTTCGAAATGTTGATCACATAAAGAGTAAACTTAACTTACATAGAATTGATCTTCTAAATTCGCAAGAAACTGAAGATCTGGTAGCAGAAACTTCTCCTGATGTAATATTTCATCTGGCTGCACTAGCTGCTCCCGGTGAAAGTTTTGCGAACCCTGCGAAATTTTTAAGCAATAATATTGAGGCTCAAGTTAATATTCTTGAAGGTGTAAGACAGGCAGGAATTACGCCGCGAATCCTAATAGTTTCATCAGCTGAGGTTTATGGGAATATATCTCCCTCGGATCTCCCGATAGATGAGAATACACCTCTTGCCCCTGTTAACCCATATGCAGTTTCAAAGGTGTCACAGGATTTTTTGGGACTTCAATATTTTTTATCATACAAAATACCAATAATTCGTGTCCGTCCGTTTAATCATATAGGTCCCCGCCAGTCGCCTAGTTTTGTTGTGGCGGCTTTTGCAAAAAAGATTGCTGAAATAGAAAAAAGCCAATCAGATGCCCCTATGACAGTAGGTAATCTTTCAGCGAAACGTGATTTAACTGACGTTAGGGACACAGTTTGGGGCTACAATTTAATAATAGAGAAAGGAGTGCCGGGAGAAGTATATAATATAGGTTCGGGACGTTCGTACGAAATTAAATATTTGCTTGATACTCTTTTATCTTTTTCAAGTAGAAAAATAACAGTAGAATCCGATCCGACACTCATGCGGCCGGTAGATGTCCCGGAGCTAGTTTGCGACAATTCTAAAATGAAAGCTGCTGCGGGGTGGGAACCAAAAATCCCTATCGAACAAACTCTTCGCGAAACACTTGACTACTGGCGGGGGAATATAACTATTTAAATCTTTCAAGATCAGCGTCAACCATTATATGTATGAGTTCCTCAAAAGAAGTTTTGGGTTCCCAGCCTAATTCTTTTTTGGCTAGCGAATAATCTCCTACAAGATCCTTTATTTCCGTTGGGCGATGGAGCTTCTCATTCGAAACTACATGGTCTTCCCAGTTCAGCCCTACATGCTCGAATGCAATTCTGCATGCATCACGAACAGAAAATGAGGTGTTTGTTCCTATTACGTAGTCTTTTGGTTCTTTGTTTTGAAGCATTAACCAAATTGCCTCAACATATTCCTTGGCATATCCCCAATCACGCGTCGCGTCAAGATTTCCAAGATGGAGTTTATTCTTGCTATCAACCAATGGCTCTCCAAGTTCATTCAGTGGTGGATTTTTTACTTTATTTTTAATACATGCTACGCCTGCTGAGATTTTGCGCGTTACAAAATGTAGACTGCGTCTTGGTGACTCATGATTAAATAATATTCCCCCGCAAGCAAATATTCCATAAGAATCGCGGTAACAGGCAACCATCATATGAGCGTAGGCTTTGGCGATTCCATAAGGATTGTTGGCATCAATTAAAGTATTCTCAGTGGCAGTTCCTTCTTGATTTCCATATATTTCACGACTGGTTGCTTGATAGAATCGAGCCTTAGGTGCGAATTGACGAACAGCTTCAAGACTTCTCACCGGACCAAGAGCAGTTACCTCAGCAGTGTAAAACGGCTGATTCCAGGAATCTGCCGGTACGCTTTGAGCTGCGATATTATAGACCTCATCAGGCTTATTGTTTCTTACTACATAAGAAATGCTCTCCTGATCTATTAAGTCCGCTGCTTCAATTTTAATTTTTCCGTATAAGTGTTGAATGTTTTCCTGAAAGAAGTTTGTGGTATGGCGAACCGTTCCTATAACATCATATCCCTTTTCTAGTAAAAGTTCAGCCAAGTAAGATCCGTCCTGGGATGAAACACCAATTATTAAAGCCCTTTTTGCCATGTGATCATTAAATTGTACATAAAAGATTTATGTATGTAAACCCCGCACCACATCGTGGTGCGGGGTAAACTGCTGCTTGATGAGTTGCGTGGAAAGACGATAGAATATTACATTGTGAAGATTTTTGTTATTCCAGCAACCTATAACGAGGGAGACAACATAGAAAAGTTTATCACGATTCTTGAAGAAGAAGTTTTCCCAATGATTAAAAATCATGAAATGCATATTCTTGTAGCGGATGATTATTCTCCTGACGGCACGGGGCAGATTGTTAAAAAAATGATGGGTAAGTATAAAAACTTAGGAATTAACCAGGGGGAAAGAAAAGGTTTGGGTGCCGCATATATTCGCACCATGGGAGAGGCTATTGAAAAATACGGTGCGGATGTTGTTATAAGTATTGATGCTGATTTTCAATTTGACCCCCACGATCTCCCAAAATTTATAGAAAAGCTCGACCAAGGGTATGATATGGTTGTCCAGACAAGATACAGCGGTGGTGGCTCTATACCTTCAAATTGGCCTCCACATAGAAAGTTATTCTCAATTGTAGCAAACGTATTTGTTAGAAGTGTTTTCATGCGTTTTAACATACACGATTGGACAGGAGGATTTCGCGCTATCAAAAAAGAAGTTTTTCAAAAGGTCAAACCGCAGATGCATGACTTCAGAGGTTATATTTTTCAGATTGCTTTCCTGCATAAGAGCGTTCGCGAGGGATTTAAAATAAGCGAGGTGCCTCTTCATTTCTCAGATAGGACGCTAGGAAATTCTAAAATAGCTCCAATACCATATATTTTTGATGTAGTTAAATATGTGGTAATTGCAAGGATCTTGGAGCTTAAGCGCATTATTAAATTCTTAATTGTTGGCGGAACAGGATTTTTAGTCCAAATTACAACTCAGGAATTTTTTGCACGTATCGTATTTGCTAGTCTTATTAACAAGTCACTCAGAGATGGGTTATCTGCAGGATTTGGAGCAGAATCGGCTATCCTATCAAATTTCATGTTTAACAACTTTTGGACTTTCAAAGACACAAAGAAAATTAAAGAAAACTCAACATTCTTCGTGAGACTTATTAAGTTTAATTTGGCTTCTTTTATGTCTATTGCTATTCAATCTACTTCTGTTTATTTTTTTGTTCACATCTTAGGCGAGAACTTTTATATATTGGATTTTTCTGTCAAAACAAGGCTTATCGTCCTTGTGCCGACAATAGTATTTCTTGTTGTTCCTCTCAACTACCTCGTATACAACAGGATTATTTGGAAAACTCAATATCTGAAAAATGAAAAGACTAATAAATAAAAAAAATCTCCTCATTTTTTTAATAATCCTCGTCGCGTCTCTGATGAGACTTTATAGAATTGATAGTTATTTAAATTTTTTGGGGGATGAGGGACGTGATGTTATTGTTGTTCGAAACATTTTAGATGGAGACCTGACATTCCTGGGTCCTAGATCTTCTGCCGGAGATTTTTATCTTGGCCCTGTCTATTACTACATGATGGCTCCATTTTTATTCTTATCAAATTATCATCCTGTAGGCCCAGCAATCATGGTTGCGTTATTTAGCGTAGCAACAGTTTATTTAATCTACAGAGCTGGAAAAGAATTCTTTAACCAAAAAACAGGATTAATAGCAGCTCTTTTGTATTCTATCTCTCCGCTTGTAATTATTCATTCAAGATCATCTTGGAATCCAAATGTAATGCCCTTTTTCTCGATTGCAGCACTTTATTCGGCATATAAAGGCATTGAAAGGCGAAACTATTATTTTTTGGGGCTTTCCGGGGTTCTTTTGGGCATAGCGATGCAGCTCCATTACTTGACGATCTTTTTAGGAGGTATTCTATTCTTCTATATCATCGCGGTCGAGATTCTATCAAAAGGGGAGAAGAATAGAGTATTTGAGCTCTTTAAAAAATATATAGCTGTTTTTATTGGGTTCATTTTAGGTTTCTCTCCGTTCTTGTTGTTTGAGATAAAGCATGGATTTCCAAACACAAAAACTATTTTTAACTTTATTTTATCTTCAGGAGATGTCGGCGCAGGAGGGAATTTTGGGGAAATAATAAAAGACGTGTTCTTTAGGGTTTTTGGGCGTTTGGTAACTGCATATCCAGTTCCTGAGACAGTTTCTATTATTGAACAATTACCAATTGCAATTTGGTATTATTTAACGCTCATTTTGGCATTTTCCTCACTTGCGCTTGTGTTATATCAGCTTATACAAAAATTCAAAGAGCGTATTGAATTTCGGGGAGTTCTTTTAATTCTTTTGTGGTTTTCTCTTGGAGTACTCTTTTTTGGTCTATACAAAAAACCAATTTACGACTATCTATTTTCCTTCATGTTTCCTGCGCCATTTTTATTGACAGGGAATCTTCTTGCGTTTCTTTTAGAAAAGAAAAAGCCCGTTGTTATAGTGTCAGTTGCCGCAATAGTTTCTCTTGTTGTTATAAACTCTGTTTATAGTCCACTTCGTAAGTTCCCAAACTATCAATATGAACAAGTGAAAATGATCTCAGAATTCATCCTTGATAAGGCAGGCGATAAACCTTTTAATTTTGCTCTAATAACGGGTGGAAATTCAGATCATGCTTATAGATACATATTCGAAGTTCGCGGCAAAAAGCCGGTAACAATACAAATCCCCGAGGTAGATCCTGAGAGAAAAACTATAACAGATCAGCTTTTTGTAATTTGTGAGGAGATTCCATGTAATCCAGTTGGGCATCCTCTCTGGGAAGTCGCAGGATTTGGTCGTGGAGAAATCGTAGGTGAATGGCAAGTCTCAGTCCTCAAAGTATATAAATTAGTGCATTATAAAGGTGGGACGTAAAATATCTTCTAATCTTCCTATTCCCCCCTCTCCCTATTCGGGAGAGGGATGGGGTGAGGGAAGGGTACAGAAAGAACATGTAAAAAAGCTCCGTTCGAATCAAACGATCGAAGAGAAGATACTTTGGAGTAAATTGAGAAACAGACAAGTCTATGGAGTTAAATTCAGAAGACAACAGCCAATTGGACCGTACATTGTTGATTTTGTCAGTTTCGAAGAAAGAATAATAATCGAAATTGATGGAGGTTATCATAATAAAGAATCCAATAGGAAAAATGATCACGAGCGAACAAGATGGTTAGAGCAAGAAGGATATATAGTATTGAGGTTCTGGAACAAAGATATTGTAGAAGATATTGAAGGAGTTTTTTATGCAATTCACAAAGCAATTCCTCACCCTCACTCTAGCTCTCTCCCATCGAGTGAGAGAGAAAATGTTGCTTAGTCTATTTATATAACAAAAACCCGATTTGGTACCGTAACTTTTCGAATACTAAATCGGGCTTTGTTAAAACTTGCAAAGGTTTAAGCAGCTCCAATTCTGAACATTGCTGTTCCGCAAACTGGGCACTTGCCTTTCATTGCTGGTGTCCCATTCTTCATAGTAACGCGGGTTGCGTTTGGGTCTTCTCTTTTTGCTCGACATTTTACACAATACATGCTCGCCATGTTATTAAATCACCTCCTTTACAAACTCTTAACGAATGTTATGAGTTTTAGAGTTTGTTAAGCCCGCCGACCAAGCGCTCTTTGAGCCGTCTACGAATAGTAGTGAAAAGGCTCAAAGTAAGCTTAGGCGGGCCTCTCCATTAAAATACTAATCCGAACAAATCTATCATTTTAAATTTCAATACAAAGAAGAAAACAATATTCAGGAGCGCAATAATGGCTATAGTCAGAAATGTTCTTTTGGCATCAACAAGAACGTATGAATAAGTTCTTAAGTTAGGCGAATAAATATTTGCGGGGGCCGTTTCCGGTTCCCCTGATGGAAGAATCTCTATAGTATTCTCTAATACGTTACGGCGGGTTGCAGCTATTATTTTCTGGCTGCGAGTTTGTCGCTTTTTAGCCATGCAAGAAAAGTACCACATTCGTGGCGTAGCTGTCAAGAGGGAATCGAAGCTAATGGGGTTGACATATCATCCAAGACCCAGATAAAATGGTCATTATTATGGCTTCAAGCCCCGAGCTTTTGGTTTTAATTGTGTGCCTTTTATGGCTCCTTGTACTCACCTTTTTGTTTTTAAAATTTTATTTGTATTACACAAAGTTAGTTAAAAAGGGCAAAAAGGAATCAATTGTTGAAATTATTGAAGATGTAATTCGCGCAGAAGAAAATAACAAAAAGTCTCTAGAGCAACTTAATCTTTCCTATGCTAGACTAGAGAAGAACTCTCTTTCTCATATACAAAAAGTTGGACTAGTACGCTTTAATCCTTTTAAAGATACGGGGGGTGATCAGAGTTTTATCTTAGCGCTTGTGGATGCTGAGAACACCGGTGTCGTAATATCAAGTTTACATACAAGAACTGGGACAAGATGGTATGCAAAGGGAATTGTCAGAGGTAAGGGAGTGGAGCATGAATTGTCCCACGAGGAAGAAAAAGCCTTAGCAGGAGCCAAATTCCTGTCTAGCAATGGATCATAAAAAAAGAAATTTAATTATAGCAATAGTAATATATATTGCGTCAGCTCTTGTTTCGTATATATTATTTTCTAGTTTTACTTCTGGCGGTGGAACGCTTACTCAAACACCTTTGCCTGAAGCGGGAAAAGAGGGCCGGGTATCATTTGATGACTCTCTGCCAAAAACCGAGGAGTGTCCTCTTAATGGAGCAAAATACTCGAAACAACAAGAGCAATGGTGGGAGAAGCATCGTCCCTTAGGAATTATGATCGAAAATCACAAAGAAGCCCGTCCTCAGTCTGGCTTATCTTATGCTGATGTTGTTTATGAAGTCGTCGCTGAGGGTGGGATAACCCGTTTTCTAGCAGTCTACTATTGTCAGGATGCAGGAATTGTAGCCCCTGTCCGCTCAGCTAGAACTTACTTCCTTGATTTTATCTCTGAATATGGCGATTATCCTTTATACGTCCATGTGGGTGGAGCAAACACACCCGGGCGCGCTGATGCAAGATCGCAAATCGAGGATTATGGTTGGAATCTATATAATGATCTCAACGAGTTTTCAATAGGTTATCCAGTATTCGAGCGTGACTATGAAAGGCTTGACCGGCAGGTGGTAACAGAACACACAATGACTTCATCCACAAATCTGCTTTGGACTTTTGCTGAAAAGAGAAGGAAATTGACAAATAAGGACGAGGATGGTAATTCTTGGGATGAAAATTTTGTAAAGTATTCTTTTAAAGAAGATGTAAAAGAAGCTGCGCGGCCAGAATCCCAAGCAGTGAGTTTTAATTTCTGGGAAGGGTATAACGACTATTCGGTTACTTGGAATTACAATAAGACCGCAAACTCTTATCTTCGGACAAATGGTGGGTCACCTCATAAGGATCTAACTACGGGTAAACAAATTTCTGCAAAAAATGTCGTTATCCTTTTTATGACAGAATCTCGTGCAAATGATGGTTATGAGGGGAATCTTCATATGCTGTACGGAACAAAGGGTACGGGCCGCGCCTCTATATTTATTGATGGGCAGGAGATCACAGGGACGTGGTCAAAAAAGGATCGCTTATCAAGGTTAACCCTTCGCGATAATCGCGGCCAGGAGATTAAATTCAACAGGGGACCCATTTGGTTTGCGATTTTGAACACCGGTAGTTCGGTAGTTGTCAAATAGTTTTTTAAGGTTTATAATGAACACCAGAAATACCCGTTATGTTGCTTGCAGACTTAATTACAAGTAAGACTCGTGTTAAAATCCTCACTCTCTTCCTAGATAACCCCGGTGAGATGTTCCATGTTAGAGAAGTTGTAAGACGAGTGGAGGAGGAAATAAACGCAGTAAGAAGAGAGCTAATACACCTTGAAAAACAAAGCGTACTCAAGCGCGAACCAAGAGTTAACCGCGTCTACTACTATATGGACAAAAATTATCCTCACTATTTTGATCTTCTTGCAGTTCATTCCAAAAGCAAGGGTTTGGGATCTGAAATCATCCAAAACAGAGTTAAACTCGGAAAGATTAAATTTGCTATGCTTTCAGGGAAGTTTACTAGAGGAATACGAGATAACCCTGAAGAAGTGGACCTTCTGGTCGTAGGGATAGTAGTAGTTCCGGAACTTTCACTTTTAATAAGAGAAGAGGAGGCAAGACGCAAACACGAGATAAATTACACCGTAATGACTGAGGAAGAATTTAATTTTAGAAAAAAGAGACGTGATCCGTTTATAACCTCTGTAATTTACGGCTCCCGTGTTATGCTTATAGGGGACGAAGAGCAACTATTAGCATAACATTATGAAACCAAAAGTATTTCTGCCGATTTTATTTTTTGTTGCTTTAATTTTGCTTTTTTTTGATCTCCCTCTTTCTGTCAAGGCCTTTGGCTTAAATTTTGATCCTACAGCTTTAAATGCTAAGCTAGGTCCCATCAATTTAAATCGGGATTTTAATTACAGACTGGGGCTAGATCTTCAAGGAGGAGCAAGATTGATTTATCAGGTTGACATGAAAGAAATTCCCGAAGGCGAAAAAGATACCGCATTTGAGTCCGCAAGATCCGTGATTGAGCGGCGAATTAATTTTTTTGGAGTTACGGAACCATCAATTCAAGCTCTGAGGGTTGCTTCCGATTATAGGATTATAATTGAGCTCCCTGGAACAACAAACGTTGATCAAGCTCTTAATTTAATTGGTAAAACTGCACAGCTTTCCTTTTGGGAAGAGGGGGCAGGAAAAATTGCTACACAAGAGGCAAATTTGCTTACACAAAAAGGTGTTTATCCACTTGGACTTGCTCAAGTATTTGAGAATAAACCCCAAAAGACTAAATTAACCGGAAAAGATTTAAAGGCCGCACGTGTAGTATATGGATCACAGGATGGGACTCCTCAAGTACAACTTAATTTCACATCAGAAGGTACTAAATTTTTTGCTGATATAACAAAGAAAAATGTTGGAAAACCGGTAGCAATAGTTCTTGATGACATTACAATATCTGCTCCTATTGTTCAGCAGCCAATTTTAAACGGAGATGCAGTAATATCGGGAAGTTTTACACAAGATCAGGCAAAATCCCTTCAAATCCAGCTTAATGCTGGAGCTCTTCCCGCACCACTCGCGCTCATTGGACAGTCAACAGTAGGACCATCACTCGGAATAGATTCACTCAAGAAAAGCTTGGTGGGTGGGCTTATAGGACTTATATCTGTAATTACTTTCATGGTCTTGCTTTACAGAAAAGAAGGATTTCTTGCTTCGATTGCTCTTGTGGTGTATGCCATAATTGTTCTTTTTATTTTTAAATTTATTCCACTTACATTAACGTTATCAGGAATCGCAGGATTCATTCTCTCAATTGGCATGGCAGTAGATGCCAACGTTTTAATATTTGAACGAATGAAAGAGGAATTGCGCAACAATAAACCCAGAGATCTTGCTGTCACGTTAGGTTTTAATAGGGCTTGGTCCTCAATTAGGGACTCAAATATCTCAAGTCTCATTACCACAATTATTCTTTTTTACTTTGGCAGCGGATTAATCAGGGGATTTGCTTTGGCTCTGGCAATAGGAATAGTTGTATCTATGTTCTCAGCAATAGTTGTTACTCGAAATCTACTTAAGTTTTTTGAAAAAGTATGAATATTGTCAAAAATAAAAAATGGTTTTTTCTGTTATCGGCAGTCTTGATAATTCCGGGGGTAATCTCACTACTATTATTCGGATTAAATTTTTCGATCGAGTTTACCGGAGGATCCAAATTAGAATTTGGCATTGAGTCTCCGACTATGCTGAGGCCGGGGACTCAAGAGATTCAAGCAGCATTCCAAGCAAAAAAAATAAACGTACACAAAATTGAAGCAATTTCACAAGATACTTTTAGAATCCAAACTGATCCTATAGAGCAAAATAAGAAAAATGAAGTTTTTCGTGAAATAGGAAAGTTTGGAAAAGTGATTGAGAAAAGATTTGAGACTGTGGGGCCAAGCATTGGGCAAGAGACCAAAACAAACGCGATAAAGGCTGTAATTATTGCCTCAATTGCTATAACGGCATATATTGCTTTTGCATTCAGGAAAGTGTCGAATCCCGTTTCATCCTGGAAATATGGAGTAAGTGCTATAGTTGCACTTCTTCATGACGTTCTAATTGTTGTTGGATTGTTTTCAATTCTTGGGAAAGTTTTGGATGTAGAAGTTGACTCACTATTTATAACAGCGCTTCTTACGGTTATGGGTTTCTCAGTCCATGACACAATTGTAGTTTTTGACAGAATTAGAGAAAATCTTAGGAAAAATTTTGATCTAAAATTTGATACGGTAGTAAACAATTCATTGCTCGAAACTTTAAATCGTTCCCTGAATACCTCTCTGACCGTGGTTATTGTTCTGTTTGCACTTCTTTTATTTGGCGGTGAAACAATCCGATGGTTTGTTGTGGCGCTTCTTGTTGGAATAATCTCCGGTACCTATTCCTCAATCTTTAACGCTTCCCAGCTTCTAGTCGCCTGGTACGAATGGGACAGGAAAAGAAAAACAATTGACAAGTGACGATTGACAACTGACTATTTTGAAAGCTGTTCTCGAACGAGGCTTGAGACGAAAGATGCGTCGGCGCGGCCTTTGACTTTGGGCATTAACGCACCCATGACCTTGCCCATATCTTGCATTGTGGAGGCGCCGGTTGCAGAAAGAGTTTCCTCTATAAGTTTGCGAATTTCTTCTTCTGACATTTGTTCAGGCAAGTATGCTTTCAAAATTTCAAGCTCTTTTTGTTCCTTGTCGGCAAGTTCTTGTCTTCCACCTTGTTTGTATAGCTCTATTGCTTCGTTTCTCTTCTTAACCTCACGACCAATTACTTCTATTACATCCTCATCAGTTGCCTCGTATCCCGCGCCGCCCTTTTGGATTTCGTGATATTGAATTGCAGACTTAAGCATTCGAATGGTCGAAAGTCTCAATTCGTCTCTTGCTATCATCGCCTGTTTCAAATCCTCCTGAATTTTATCCTTTAGCATATGGCTATTTTAGTTCTTTCACCCTCTTAAGTAAATGTTGTCTATTGTTGCGGGAGAGGTCTTCGTCGACTTCCTCAAATATTTTTTGAAGTATCTCTCCGACTTTAGGGCCGGGTTCAAGTCCTAATTCCTTCATCACGTCATTTCCGTCAATTGCCAGATCATTCATTGAGAAGGGCGGATTAAGCTCTTTAGCCACTCTTTCTTTAAACTTTTTAAGTCTCCAGGATTCTGCCACCTGAGTTCCACCGCCTAGCCGGTCGCCAATACGAAGGTCCATCATGTCAGCTACGTTATCAAGTCCAACCCTTCTGATAAATCGTCTGATAGCAGAGTCCGTGATATGCTCGTCCACGGTAAACATATGCCAACGGATTAAGGTTATAATTTTATCTCTTTGTTTTTTTGAAAGTCTTAGACGATCGCAGATTTCATATGCAATTTGCGCTCCTTTAACTTCATGATTATAGAATATAACGTGACCCTCCTCATCCTCACCTTTGACATGAGGTTTCCCAATGTCATGCAGAAGCGTTGCTAGGCGGACAATTGGATCGCGGGACGGACAGTGTTTCAATGAATCGATATTATGGGTAAAAACATCAGTTGTATGATGGCGGCCGGGTCTTGCTTGAGAAACACCCTTTCCCAGGATGAGCTCTGGAATTATATGTTCGAGTAATCCAGATCTATCAAGCAGTGCTATGCCATCATATGGACGGTTGGCTGATAAAATTTTAAGAAGCTCATCTCTGATCCTTTCACCGGATATCTTCGCTATATTTTGTGCATTTCTAACAATTCCTTCCCAGGTTTTTTCTTCTATCTTAAATTCAAGTTCGGTTGCAAATCGAACTCCCCGCAAGAGTCTCAGCGCATCTTCAGCAAATCGTTCATTTGGATCACCAACAGTTCGAACAATTTTTTTTTCAATATCCAAGAGTCCCTTGAAAGGGTCAATATAGTTAGCTGTTAGCTGTTGGCTTTTTGCTGTTGGCTCAATAGAGGTGGCTATAGCGTTGATTGTGAAGTCACGGCGGGAGAGATCTTCTTCAATAGTCTTTCCCCATTCTACCTTTTCAGGTCGTCTTAGATCTTTATATTCTCCTTCTGTTCGAAAGGTTGTAATTTCTACAATACCCTCATGTTCTTGTTCTGGAACTTTTGGAAGCGGTACGCCAACTGTCCCAAAGCGGTTGTCATAAAAAGAACTAGGGAAAACTTTTTGAATTTGCTCGGGTGCTGCGTCTGTGGCAAAATCCCAGTCGGTGACGGGACGATTCATCAAGAAGTCACGAACACATCCGCCCACAAAAAAAGCCTGAAATCCGGCCTTTCTGAGCTTTTTGTAAATTGACGAAACGGAGGAAGGTATTGCGTGTTCCATATAGATCGAGTATATCATGAAAAATCCTATAGGCGCTTGTTAATACCTTTGATTCAAGATAAAATATGAAGAATATGAAAAGAAATCTTGCAATAGACTGCAATGGTATTATTGGTGAGAAAGTACTGCTTAAGGGCTGGGTTGAAAGAACACGAACGCATGGAAAGGTCGCTTTCTTTGATCTTCGAGATAGATCAGGGATAATTCAGGTTACTGCGCACGAGGACTTAGCTCCAAAAGTGGCCTCTCTTTCGCTACAGGATGTTGTTGAGGCTGAGGGTGAAGTTCGGTCCCGCGATGAAAAATACGCAAACTCAGAACTTGAAACGGGAAAGATCGAAGTGCAGCTTAAAAAGCTGACTGTTATTTCAAAAGCCGCAGAAATGCCCTTTGACATGGGAGGTAAAGATTTAAACCTTGAGCTCCCCACCCTCCTTGATTTTAGATCACTCACTTTACGCCACCAAAAAATCTCCCCCATTTTCAAAGTGCAGGAAACCGTAATTGATTCTTTCCGAAAAGCACTCCACGAAAAAGAATTTACAGAATTTCAGGCACCTGTGATTATTCCTCAAACAGCAGAAGGTGGATCAGAAGTTTTTGAAGTGAAATATTTTGGCGAAAAAGCATTTTTGGCTCAAAGTCCACAATTTTATAAGCAAATTTTAGTAGGTGTGTTTGAAAGAGTGTTTACAGTAAATAAAACTTTAAGGGCGGAACCGTCAATGACAACGAGACATTTAACTGAGGTCACAACCCTAGATGCAGAATTCGGCTTCATAGAATCATGGACAGAAATTATGGATATGGCAGAGTACGTCATTAAAAGGATGCTTGAAGACGTTGATCGTGGATGTAAAAATGTTCTCAAGCTTTATAACGCAGAGGTGCCTAAAGTCAGCAATCCAATTCCCAGGGTCAAACTCAGAGAGGCGCAAGCAATAATATTCAAGCGCACAGGACGAAATGTTCAGAATGAACCTGACTTAGCGCCGGAAGATGAGAAAGAAATATGTAAGTGGGCATATGAGGAGAAAAATTCAGACTTAATATTCATAACTCATTATCCTGTTAAAAAGCGTCCCTTCTACACATTTGAAGATCCGGATGATCCGGGATACACTTTAAGTTTTGATCTTTTAGGAAGAGGAACTGAGTGGATGACAGGAGGGCAACGTATTAACAATTATGAAACTTTAGTCCAAAAGGCAGAGGAGAGAGGAATCAATGTTCAAAAGAGCGAGCTCTATCTTCAGGCTTTTAAATATGGCATGCCGCCTGAGGGCGGGTTCTCGTTTGGTTCTGAAAGAATCGTGATGCATATTCTAGGACTGTCAAACATTCGGGAGGCAAGTCTTTTTCCTCGCGACATGGAAAGAATTGACCAGAGATTTTCAGTCAAAGAAAAATAGCCTTCTATGCGCGTTACCTTCCGCCTAACACACATATTGAGTTCGCTTTTCATTTTAAATCTTTTAGTGTTTCTGGCAGTCGCCTTTTTAATACTTGAGATTAAAAAAAATCAGGTTTACACAATCGATGCAGATACGGCGCCACTGACACTACCTTTTTTATCAGATAGCATCAAAAAGATTGACGTATCCTCTCGCGCTTATATTATTTATGACCCTACAAGTCGAGAAATAATATCAGGGAAAAATGAAAAGCTCCGTTTTTCTCCTGCTTCCAGTACAAAAATTATGACGGCGATAATAGCACTTGAAGAATATAGCTTAAATGACGTGTTGACGGCAATGGGCGTTGAAGAGATTGAGGGCTCTAAGATGAAACTTGAGGAAGGAGAGGCAATAACTGTAGAGAATTTGCTCTATGGGCTTATGCTTCCCTCCGGCAATGATGCTTCTTATGTTCTGGCGTCAAGTTACCAGCCTGCCGGCAGGCATGGTAATGGAGGCGAGACAGCATTTGTAGCTCGAATGAATAAAAAAGCCCGTCAGTTAAAATTGTCTAATACAAATTTTGCTGACCACTCCGGTTACTCAGACGAGAATTATACTACTGCCTATGATCTGGCACGGCTTGCTTCTTATGCTTTAAATAATCAAAAGTTCGCAAGAATTGTTGCTACTAAAAATAAAGTAGTTACTGACGTTACGGGATCGATAACCCATGATTTATCAAATTTGAATGAGCTTTTGGGCTCTAAAGGAATAAGCGGTGTAAAGACAGGATTTACAGAAGAAGCACAAGGAGTTTTAGTATCTTCTGTTGAGCGCGATAACAGAGTTTATATAATAGTTGTTTTGGGAAGCAGTGATAGATTTATAGATACGCAAAATATTATAGAGCAGGCAGTAGAGAAAATAACGTTAATCTCATACTAGCCCCGTTAGAGACTTGAGAAAAATAATTTTATGTATAAAATTATTTTTCTACTTCGGCGTAGATAGTGCGTCTCTAACGGGGTTAAGGTACTGCCTGAACATACGCGGTGAATTCCTTCCCCTTAAACACAACAATTGGTAAGAAATATTGTTGATTCTCTCCTCCAATATAGTATCCAAGAGATACATCAGTAATATCAATTAGCTTTTCTTGTGTGTTTGCAAAAATAAGAGCGTTTCCGCGCTTTAAATCTCCAAATGCTACTTCTGCTGTTTTGATAGGGTAAGTTGAGGAATTAGACAAATCAGCAACGTAATGAGAGAAAGAAGCCTCTACTATATTTGATGAACTACTTCCGCCTCTTAACATAAAATACATAAGTGATTCGGAAAGATTGGGATAATAAATTTTGGCATCGTCAATATTTTTCTGGAAAAGGTCAAGCCTAGTAAGATTGGCATCATTGAGACTTGCAGCTTTCGTGAGAGAACCATTTTCTAATTTGAAGTATGTCAAGGTAGAACTTGCTTGATCTAAATCCTCTGTCTCAAGCTCCAAATTTCCAATAAATCTTATAACCAGTTCATATGTTCTATCTTTTCTTGCTAACTCGCCGGTTATCGATTCAGCTGGTTCGCCTAGGAAATTTGAGAAAATTTTATAATTACCAGTCAAAATATTCATGCGAATTGTTTGACCAGAAGAGTTGGTCCATTGATATTCTTCTTCTGAGATTTTGCTTTCATTTTCCGTGTATCCAAGCAATCTCAATTTATCTCTTGCAGATTTTAAAGCTATCAAGCTCGGTGTACCCCTCTTTACTTTGTAGACTTTCATTCTGTCTGAAAACGACGGTAGTCTTCCGGTTAATGTATTAATTTTATATTCAAATTTCTCCAGATTTTGAGTAGGGAATGTAACAAGAGGAAGTTTTCCAAATTTTTCATCTGGGGGAGGCGGAGGGGTGGGGAAAAAAAGATTTTTAGCTATTTCGCCGCCTTTGAAAAAAATAAACAGGAGGAAAATTACAGCAAGTGAGGCAGCCAAAAGTTTTAAGACAACACGAACTTCGCTTGCGACTTGGGCAAGGTGAGCCATAGATTGAGTATAGCCTTATGGCTGTGTTAAAATCAAGCGTATGGGAGAAGTTAGAGTGAGGTTTGCCCCAAGTCCTACAGGAGTACCACACATAGGGAATATTAGAACGGCACTCTTCAATTATTTTTTTGCTAAATCAAAAAAAGGGTTCTTTATCCTGAGAATAGAAGACACGGATCAAGCGCGAAAAGTTGAAGGGGCAATAACGGCAATCAAAGAATCTCTAAAGTGGCTTGGAGTAGTATGGGATGAATATACTGTTCAGTCAGCCAGACTCTCAGAATACAAAAAATACGCTAGTTTTCTTCTCTCAAAAAAATTGGCAAGAGAGGATAACGGAGCAATAAGGTTTGTTATTCCAAAAGATGGGCTCACATCGTGGACAGATCAGGTTGGAAATAAAAAAATCGAATTTAAAAATGATGATATTGAGGACTTTATAATATTAAAAGGCGATGGTTTTCCGACATATCACCTTGCAAACGTAGTGGATGATCATGTTCAGGGGATAACACATGTAATAAGAGGGGAGGACTGGATTCCCTCTACTCCAAAGCACATCATGTTATATAAAGCTTTGGGGTGGAGTGAGCAAATACCTCAGTTTGTTCATGTTCCAAATATTCTTGAGGCGGGAGGAAAGAAACTTTCTAAAAGAAAAGGGGCAAAGAGCGTTTTGGATTTTAGGAAAGACGGATATTTATCTGAAGCCTTGTTGAATTATTTGATGCTTCTTGGGTGGTCGCCTAAGAACGATAGAGAGATTTTGTCTCGCGAAGAAATAGAAAAGGAGTTCAAGCTAGAAAATATCAATACCTCCCCGGCTATATTTGATGAAAGAAAACTTCTCTGGATGAATGGAGAGTACATTAGGCAATCTCAAATCTCAAATCTCAAATCTCAAATCTTAGAATTTGATCCTGATGTCTCTAAGATTCCGGATTTCGAAAAATATATCCCACTTGCGCAAACTAGAATGAAAACGCTCGCAGATTTCAGAGGTCTTGTGGAAACCGAAAAGACTGCATTGAATCAAGATCAAAAAGAACTTGCGGAAGGATTAATCAATGCATACCGAAATCTAGATGAATGGAATCAAGCTTCAATCTCAGGGGCTACTATTGCAGTCCGTGATCAAACAGGCCTATCGACCCGTGACGTATATACGATTTTAACCGGAAAACCCCAAGGACTGCCTTTTGAACAAAAACTTGAGATTCAAGGCCGGTCGGAAACAATTAATCAACTTGAGGGAGCTCTAAAAAAGTAATGGGGAATTTATTTGCAAGCATAATTTCGGTTCTTTCAAATCCTCTATTAATATCCATTCCGTTATCTTACTCACTTGTTCTAAGAAGCAATGGCCAGGTTTTATATGCCATTGAATGGACGCTTATTTCTTTGTTTTTTGCGAGCATAGTTGGATTATTTGTTATTTACGGTGTAAAAAAAGGATTTTTTTCAGATTTTGATGTTTCTAAAAGAGAAGAGAGAACACGTCTATTTGTTTTTGCCGCGATGGTATCTGTAGTATTTTTAGCAACAGTTCTTTCAACCAATGGTCCCAGAGTCCTACTGTTTGGTGTTGCTTCATTGTTGTTAGGAATAATTTTGGCTGATCTTATTAATCAGAAGATAAAAGCGAGTATTCATCTTGCGGTTTTTTCTTCATTCTCACTTGTGATGGGGTTTCTATATGGAGGGATATTCTGGATATTAATTCTTGCTGCACCCCTTGTCGCCTGGTCAAGGATAAAGCTTAAAAAACACGAGCCTCTAGAGACCCTAGTTGGAAGCTTAGTTGGAATAATAATTGTTCTAATCTTGTATTTCATAGTAAAATATATTATTGGCTATTATGGAGAATAACCACAATAAAATTCATCACTCTTTTGGATTTGCTTTTGCAGGCATAGCCCACGCATTCAAAGAAAATAGAAATATTAGAATTCATGCGGTCGTCGCAGCATTGGTTTTAATCGCAAGTTTTATTTTGGGACTGACAAAATTTGAAAAAATAATCATTGTTCTTGCTGTTGTGCTGGTAATTGCTTCTGAAATGATAAATACAGCTATTGAAGAGATGGTTGATTTGATTACAAATGAGCATAAGGAAGAAGCAAAGCGAGCAAAAGATGTTGCAGCAGGAATGGTGTTTGTCGCTTCGATCGGAGCATTAATAATAGGAATTGCGATCTTCGCTCCATATATTATCAAATTACTCGAATAGTAATCGAATAACTCGAATGAGTATTATCGTCTTACCCAAGCTCAGTTACAGATTAATGAGCATCCTTTTTGACATACAGAACGAACTTGGTCCCTCACTTTTAGAGAAACATTATCAAAGAGCTATCGAAGAAGAATTAGAAAATCAACGCCTTAATTTTGAAAGAGAAAAGCCAGTACAAATAACATATAAGAATAAGAAATTAGGCATATATTATTTAGATTTTGTAGTCGAAAATTTAATAATCCTGGAAATAAAAGCGCAACAATATTACTCGCCCAAGTTTTTTAAACAAGCCTATTCATACTTAAAAGAGCTTAATTTACCGCTGGCGATAATTGTAAATTTCAGAGGAAATAAAATAAGGTATAAAAGAATCGTTAATCCCTTATTCAAAGATGTAGACCTGCAAAACAAAGACGAGCCGTTTGAATAATTCGGGTCGATTTGAATAACATTCGAGATATTCGAGAAAAACGAGCGGCCTATCTTATCTTTGATCCCGGAGGCGTATCTGATAATGTGGTTAATGGTATTGGTTGTTTGTCAGTGTCGGCCGCGAGTAGCATACCATTGCTCTCAAGGCCCATAAACTTTCGAGGTTCCAAATTTGCAGCGACGATTATTGTTCGTCCTACTAAATCCTTCGGCTCATACCACTTTCGAATGCCTGCCAAAATCTGTCTCGGAGTCTTTTCCCCAACATCAACCATAAGCTTTATTAATTTTTCAGAACCCTCGACTGGTTCCGCCGATAGGACCTTTCCAGTTTTTAGCTCAACCTTTGCAAAATCCTCAAACGAAATCATCTCCTAAATAATAAATAATAAATTATCAATAATCAATAACAGATTATTCCCATTCGATGGTGGCGGGGGGTTTGGTAGTGATGTCGTAAACGACTCGGGAAACGCCCGGAACCTCATTTGTGATTCGAGATACAATTTTCTGTAGGGTGTCGTATGGCACCCTGGTCCAATCGGCTGTCATACGGTCGCGTGATGATACTATTCGAAGCGCAACTACTTCACCATAAACTCTTCCGTCACCTTTTACGGAAGTACTTGATGTTCCGGTGAGAATAGCAAATGAATGAAGTACTTTTTTGTACAATCCAACTTTTTTCATTTCCTCAACAACTATTTCATCTGCTTTTTGAATTCGAATCAGTCTTTCGCGAGTCAATTCACCAACGACACGGATTGCATATCCCGGGCCCGGATGCGGCTGTTCAGTAATAAATTCATTAGGTATTTTCAATTCTTTTGCGAGAACTCGAACTTGATCCGTGTATAAATTGCGAATCGGCTCGATTAATTGCAGTTTCATATCTTTTGGTAAGCCACCAACATTGTGATGTGACTTTATGTTAGCCGCGTGTTTTGAGCCTTTACTCTCAATCACGTCCGAATAAATTGTCCCCTGAACTAAAAATGCAACATTTTTGTGTTTTTTACATTCCTGATCGAACAAATCTATGTAAAGTCCCCCAATTATTTTTCGCTTCTGTTCAGGATCTGTTATCCTTTTCAAGGCTTTTAAAAATTCTTTTTGTTTGCTTAAAACTATTGGCGCAATTCCTAATTGTCTTTTGAAAAACGATTTAACCCTTTCGGCGGTTCCTGCCCTCATCAAACCGCTATCGATGTGAACAGGAATAAGTTTTCTTCCGATTGCTTTTGCAACAATTATTGCAGCGACAGTTGAGTCAAGTCCACCCGAAACAGCTGCGATTGCTCGCTTTTTCCCAATCATGAGTCTTATATTCTCAAGAACATCAGATTGTTTGGAAACACTTTTTTTTATCTTCAACCCACACACTCTCTCTACAAAATTTTTCAAAACTAAATTTCCATGTTCTGTGTGCTCGACCTCAGGATGAAACTGCACACCGTAGATTTTCTTTGCATCGTTCTTCATGGCAGCAGACGGAATAGTTTCTGAATGTGCTACGAGTTCAAATCCTCGCGGCGGTTTGATAACCGTATCGCCGTGCGACATCCATATACGTGAATGGGGAGAAACTCCATTAAAAAGAATGCATTCGCGATCGATAACAAGCGTTGCGGGCCCATCTTCTCTTACGCGGTCCTTGACTGTTTTTCCGCCAGGCAAGATGTGGGCTGTTAATTGTTGTCCATAACAAATGCCTAAGATGGGAATTCCGAATTCGAATACTTTTTTATCGATCGTTGGCGCACCTTTTTCATAAACCGACGCTGGACCTCCTGATAATATTATCCCGGACGGTTTTCTGTTCGAAATCTGTGAAATTGCGTCGGAAGGAAGAATAAGTTCGGCAGAAACTCCAACATCAATAAGTCTTCTTCTAATAAGGTGGGCGGTTTG
>CAYIRD010000005.1:0-20416 GCA_964365755.1 uncultured Gammaproteobacteria bacterium
ACGCGGAAGGGCTTGAGGATATATTAATAAAAGCACGAAGCAAGCTTACAGGAATCTTGAACGGTCTTGATACACGTGAATTCAACCCAAAAACTGATCCCATCATAAAATATAACTACGATGTCAGTTCATACCGAAACTCTCGCGGGAAAAACAAACTGGCGCTTCAAAAGGAATTTGATCTTTTGCAGGATAAGACCAAGCCTTTGATTGCGATTTGCGGCAGGATTTCAACTCAAAAAGGCTGGGAACTAACAATTGAGGCGCTTCCAAAACTGCTTTTTGAGCGGGAAGATCTTGAAATTCTAGTAGTAGGACAGGGTGATGAGCGATATCAAAACGATCTTATGAACATACAAAGAGACTATCCAAAGAGGCTTGGCCTGCACCTAAGAACTGACTTTCGCCTGCCGCGTAAAATTTATTCGGGCGCCGATATGATTCTGCAGCCAAGTATATTTGAACCGGGAGGAATTGTTGCTCTTGAATCTATGAGATATGGGGCTGTACCAATTGTCAGGAGAACCGGGGGCTTAAACGATATAGTAAAAGAGTTTGACGCGGCAAAAGAACAAGGAACAGGCTTCTCTTTTGTAAAAAAGAATCCCTGGTCACTTTTTGGCGCCGTAATAACGGCGCTCACTATATTTTACCAGCCGCGTCTGTGGAATAAGCTTGTCAGAAATTGTCTGCGCGCAGATTTTTCTTGGGAATATTCAGCCTCAGAATACATTAAGCTTTATCAGAGAGCAATAGAGGAAAGGAAGCGTGCCACAAGTATCACACCACACCCCGCCTACAAACTGCTACCCTCTAATATGTGATATCTTATAAATATATGGAGCCAAAACAAATTTCTAATGAAAATCCTATCGCCTATTTCTGCGCCGAGTATGCTCTGACGGCGGACCTTCAAATTTACGCGGGAGGACTCGGAGTTTTAGCCGGCGACCTTTTAAGAGAGGCGGATGATCAAAGCTTTCCCATGATAGCAGTCGGTTTATATTATGAGGATGGGTATGAGACTCCGCACGAAGTAAATGAGAAAGGATCTATAGACGTCCCCCATGTGCATGCTTCCCCTAAAGATTACGGACTTTCGGAGCTTCTTGAGGCTGAGACCCAAACTCCAATTCTTGTGGACATCCCCATTCAAGATAAAACCATAAAAGCAAAGGTATGGAAATGGAGCGCCGGAAAGATACCGCTCTATCTATTGAACACAAATGTTGAGGAAAATTCGGAGGAAGATAGAAAGATTACCGACCATTTGTATGTAAAAGACCGCGAAACAAGATTTAAGCAGGCAATAGTTTTGGGAATTGGCGGCGTGAGATTACTTGATAGACTTCAAATCCAACCATCTATCTACCACATGAATGAAGGCTTTGCTTCTCTACTATGTCTTGAATTAGTTAAAAAAGAAATGAGCACACGGCACATCGGATTTGATGAAGCAAAAAAAAATGCGGCGCAAAAAGTAGTCTATACAAATCATACCCTAGTGACAGCCGGGCATGATAATTACGAAGCAAGTCTATTAAATGTAAATCTTGCAAAGTACGTGACGGAGCTCGGCATTCCTATAGACCAGATTTTACGTACGGGTTCTCCTGAAAACTCAACAGTCTTCTCTTCCACTCTATTTGCTATGAGGATGGCAGGAAAAATTAATGCAGTAAGCCGCATTCATTCCAAAGAAGCTGCGGAGATCTGGCCCAGCAACCCAATGACATCCATCACTAACGGCATCCATTTGGGATCATGGGATGCGCTTGCGGAAAGTAACATTTGGCAGTCTCATATTGAAAACAAAAAAGTGCTGCTTCAAAAAATCAGCAGCGTAACAGGTAATAAATGGAATGAGGCTGTGTTTATTATCGGCTGGGCAAGAAGACTGGTCTCCTATAAAAGACCCCTTGCCCTTTTTGAAGATATAGAACATCTTAAAAAGATACTATCGGAAAAGAATGCAAGAATTGTAATTTCAGGAACTCTTCATCCGGGAGACGCTGAATCGCAGAATATTCTTGGAGATTTCAGGAACATTTTAGGAGATAAACTTAAAGGATATGCGGTATTTCTTCCTGATTATAACTTATCTCTTGCAAGAATAATGGTGGCAGGCTGTGATATCTGGCTTAATACTCCGATTATCGGATTTGAAGCATGCGGGACTAGCGGAATGAAAGCGGCGCTAAACGGCGTTTTGCCGGTTTCGACCCGTGACGGCTGGATGGACGAGATAGATTTGTACGGAATCGGCTGGCAGATTGACGATAATAAGATTAACGAGAGCATATTGAACACTCTGGAGCAGAAAGTAATACCGCTTTATTTTGATCGCGACCAAAATGGCATTCCCCAAAAGTGGATAGTCAACATGATTAATGCGCGCAAATTAATTATTGAACGCTTCTCAACCAAAAGAATGCTCCAAGACTATATTGACCAACTCTATCTTCCCCTCCTCTCCTCCCAAACCTAATAGAAAGGCAGCAAAATGTCTTGACATCTAATAAAATTCCTGTACTATCAATAGCTAAGGGTGGTATGATCGATCATACCCCTCTTACTATGGCAAGGATTTCAAAATACCCTCTTGACAGGAAAACATACACGCAGGTTCTAGATACTTTGGACTTAGTTCTCGGAAAAATGAAAAAGAATGAAGTCCGCTCATTCCTCTTTTCTCTTCTAGGAAGAAGTGAACGAATCATGCTTTCCAAGCGCATTGCTGCAATATTGCTTTTAGAAAGGGGTCTGAGCTTGAGGAATGTTTCGAGGAGATTAAAATTGACCAAGCAAACGATCGTAAGGTTAAAAAAGACGCAAAAAGTAAAAGGTCAGGGATTTAGTCTGGCTGTTAAAAAGGTGAATCAGGACAGAATGGCAAAAGAAATAAATGCAATCCTCTTGGGAATTGCGAAAGGCTCGGCCGATATTATCTTTAACTGGAGAATAAAGCCTCCCAACGACTACCCCGGCGCAAAATAGTCCTGGCAGGCCGTAAGTTTACCTACTTTTCCTTGAGATGAAGACTTGTAAAGCTAGAATCAACCACAAGGTGGCAGCGGCAAGAGTAACAATTGTAGTAATCCACAAGGATAATGTGAAGTAAACAATAGAAAATACTAAAAGAGTCAAACCGGTGCTAAGACTCGTAGTGAATGCAGGTTTGTTAGTGCCAATTACACTTGGGATAAGTGCAATTACGAATACAAAGGACCCGGCTGTTAGAACAAAGTCTTGCCACATTGCATTTCAATACTAGTATATTTTCGAGATCTTGTCTACGTTTGAATATAAGCTCGAATTCAAATATAATTGGAAAGCGTAGGGGCATAGTTAAATGGTATAACTACGGTCTCCAAAACCGTTGTTGGGGGTTCGATTCCCTCTGCCCCTGCAAGGTACCATTCGATACCTTGCTCCGCTTTTATTATTAAAGAATGGTACCGCAGCCGGGTACCGTATGGTACCCGAGCAAGAATGAAATTCTATTATATCTACGTTCTCTATAATTCGGACAAGAGTTTTATATACATCGGCTATTCGGAAAACTTAAAAGAAAGAGTTGTTAAACACAATTCTGGTGAGGTTAAATCAACCAAAGCGTATTTACCGTTAACATTAATCTTTTACGAAGCATACCCGTCGAAAAACGATGCTAAGAGAAGAGAAACTTACTTAAAAAGTAATAAGGGTAGAACAACCCTTGTGACCATGTTGCGAGAGTACTTCAATAATGACAAATAAACATGAGTCAGATATAGAATTGTATCTGACAATGTTAAAAGATTACTTTAGCCTCAAAAAATAATTTTATCTAGCCTCAGATTTTATACACCCGCGTAGTGAATCGAACTTCTGATATAATACCCATATATGAGTGCCGTTGAAAACGCATACTCTCCATTAGACGACGATGTTCATGCAAAAGGATTGAGAGATAAGGTTGGTAGAGGTTTACAAAATACAAAAGACTTTGTTAGGATTTCTCCTCAAAAACACTTGATGTCTCTTGTTCCAGGCTACTACTGGGCTGCTGCAGAATATGATGCTGTTTCTGTATTATCAAAAGGCCATTACATAGAAGGTGCGGCAATAGCAGCAATTGGAATGATGTATTTTGTTGTCGTGGGCGCTATTGAACGCGGTGCAATTTTAAATCTAAGAAGATATAAACGAGTAAGATCTGCTTTAGCTGCTAACGGATGGGATGAAAGAACCATCGAACCAATGCTTGAGTGGTGGTGCGATAGATATGCTGCCCGCCAAGCAGCAGTTGATACAGGATATAAAGAAGAAATAAAAGAATATTATAAAAAGGTAGGAGCTTCCTGGTTTGACCCTAAAAGATAATAAGTTCTCACAAAGTTCACCCGGGCCTGTTTACACTGCAACTTGTTGAAGTGCTGATCTGGATTTTGAGGCTGGGGTTGCGGAAGCGGCGGATTGGGTTATTTTTCAAAAACGCTTTCTTTCTTGTCAAAAATCAAGCGAAAAACTTCAAGACAAGAAAGCCTCCCAAGAAGCGGAGGGATATCGTCTCTTTCTAAGAAACCGACTGGAATTTCTTTTTGCCACTTGCCGATTTTAATTGGTAAGTTTTTATATTGATAGACTGATTCTGAACCTCCTATCCCAAGTGTTGTTTCGGCAAAACAATCTTTTATTAAATCTATACCAAGAATTCCTGCATATCGTTTTGGGAGAAGTGAATAGTCAGCACCTGTATCAATTACCATTTCTATTGGCTGCCATTTGTTTCTCGCTCTTGAGTAGGAAAGAACAATAGCATAAGGTCGGTATATACTCCCAAGTTTGGTTTTGTAAATAAATGTAAAGGGGAAAGAAGCTATTTTGGGCATAAAAGAAGAATGTAGGAAACGTCTTGTCTTGGAACAAAAACTATTGTTGGCGTCTTCCCATATTTTTTCTCCAGGCGTTCAATATCCTTTATACCTTCCTGCCCTTCCCTTAGAGGAATAATATAGTCGTCGACAACAAGAACATGATGCCCTGCATATTTTTTTGCTTTAGGATGTTTCCCTGAAAGAAGAAGTGACAAAATTTTCTCCTGCGATTGTTTTCTCACAACTAAAATATATCACACGAAAGATAAAAACGCAAAAATCGAAGCCCGAGCTCAATTGTTTTTAGGGTTTTGTGGGCCAAAGGCCCATCAGCCTTTGGCTGAAAATTGAGTACGAATTTTTCCATACACCACTGCAAGGTACCATTCGGTACCTTGCTCCGCCAGGAGTAAGGTGAATGGTACCGCAGTCAGATACCGCATGGTATCTGGCTTTGCTGAATAGGATTTTGAGGCTATAGAGATAATCTGTAATTATTTAAACTGGACTCGAAGAGTTGTGTTAAGTGCTGCTGCTAGGCGCTTGAGAAAAGAAATTGAGGGGCTTGTTCTTGCCTGTTCAACTCGGGAAATAACAGATTGAGTGGTATTCATTCTCTTTGCCAGTTCTTTTTGAGTTATCTTGTTTTGAATCCTTGCGGCAATAATAGCCTTCGCGATCTCAAATTCGGGTTGAGACTCCTCGTAGAGTTTTTTGAACTCAGGGTTTTTTAATAATTTTTGTTTGTAGACATCCCAGTTAGTCATGATTAAATGATATCGCAAATTTGCGATATTGTCAATGATTAGTTTTTCTTACTCTTCCGCAAAATATATTCCTGCAGACGGTCTTTTGCGATTTTAATTTCCTTTGTTGGCGTCTTTTGTTTTTGCTTCTTAAATCCGTGCAGAATTAGGAAGGTTTTCCCAGTAATGGCTATATAAAGTATACGAATATTATCTGCCCCAAGAATCCTGTATTCCCAAAGATCTGTTCCTGTAAGTTTTTTCACATGAGGAAAACCACCTACGGTCCCAAAGGACTCCAATAGTTCAAAAGCGCGTTCAATTTTTAAATTAGCCTTTGTATCCAAAGACTCAAGAAATTTCTCAACAGGTTTTTCGCCGCGAGCATTTTCGTACAACTCGATTTTCCATTTATCCATCACTGTTTAATTTTAGCAAAGAAAAGGGGGAATCGCGCGGGAAATGAAATTGATTTCGAATTTTTCCATAGACCCCTACAATCTAATCTTATAGTTTCGCATGTGCTACATTTCTGCTATAATCTCCTTCATGACTAATTTAGAGACACAGCCACGTACTCGTATAGAGAAAGCTAAGCCTGATTGGCAGATTGCAAGAGAAAATCTTAGAAGATTGGACTTAATAAATGGAACTGTAGTTAACCTATTACCTATTTTGGAAAATCACTTGCCTCATCACGCTCACTATCCAAATTCATCCTCGTATCTTTTACCTATATTCGTACAGAGTCCAAAACCATATGACCCTGATCCTTATGCTGGATATCTACAGGAACATCGTCTTGAAGGATGGGATATGGTTGAGAATAAAGACATGGAAGTTTTTATGTTTCAACCCCCAAACGAAATAGTAGGCGTAACACCCCCCCGACAAAGCTATCGCTCTTTTTCCTTGGATTGATTTTTTGTTAGACGCTCAAGACTGGTGGTTTGATCATGTACGATTAAACTTAAACTCTACCAAAGTAGAAGGAAACCTATACAGAATAAAATTACCTTGGCGGGCTGAAAGAGAGATTAAAAAAACAAGAAATTTAGCTCGTCTTGAAAGGAAATTCAGTATCGCGGATTCTTCTCAAAAGCTTATAGATGGCCTACTTGCAGCGAAAGCATAATACGTTCCGACAAAGTTCGCTAGGGCAACGGTTTTAGTAGTCTCTCAAAGAGATAACCTTGATATTCGCAGATTTTCCCTGATGTTTAATATTGTCAGTGACCAATATTGCATTCTCTTGCTTTGCCAAAGACATAAAACTTGCATCGTAATAAGTGACGCCATATTTTTGGGCAATTTTAAACGTAAGTAATGCAGTTTTATCCGTCTCTGGGACAAACTTTATAGGTAACATATAAAATGTAACAAAAGCAAGTTCAGCAATAATTGTTGTGACATCTTTATTCAGGATGGCGTTTCCTATTTCGTATTTGGCTATCTCTGGTGCGAGACAGTCTATCTTTCCTTCTCTTATGTTCGCGAGGATGGTCCGTGACTGTTCTATGTGATTTTCATTTTTTGAAAGCAACCATTTGACTATCACCGAAGAATCAATGACAATTTTCTGTTTAGTCATGGCCATGCTCACGATCCCAGGCAATGAATTCAGACATTGTACCTTTAACAGGATATGAATGAAGTTTCTTGATGTCCGAAAGAAGCTTATCCCAATCTATTTTCTTTTGTGAATGATGAGGTTTTATAACTATTTCGTCAGGTTTTGCAACCGAAATGAACACAGCTGATGAAGGCCCAATCCAATCTACCGTTTTGCGGATAGAATCAGGTATAGTTAATTGCCCCCTATCTCTTATTATTGCGGTCCCTTGATTATTTGACATAAAATCAGATTATCAGAAAATCAGAATTTTGTCAAGAGACTGATGAGAGGGCAGACCCATATATCAGGTTCGTGCTGGGCTACGCCTAGCCTATAGCTTTACTGCCCGAATTATGCTATAATATCTTTAATTGCAGATAGTATATGGGTACATCTGCTTATATTTGAATTCGTTTTTTCTAGAGATAAAGATACCTCAGTCTTACACTTGTATCATCTTCCTATAAAACAACTCAACACCTTAAGCAGACGTACACGTACATTATCAATTATGATGGGAGGTGAATTTAATGACAAATAAATTATTTGTAGGAAGTCTCGATTACGCTATAACCGATCTACAACTCGAAGAACATTTCGCACAGGCTGGAAAAGTTTTATCTGCTAAAGTTATAGTTGATAGAATCACAGGGCAAGGAAAAGGATTTGGCTTCGTTGAGATGGGCACGCCCGAAGAAGCAAAGAAAGCCATGGATTCTCTAAATGGGTCACAGCTTAACGGCCGCTCTATTGCAGTAAAAGAAGCAACACCTAGACCTGAAAGGTAAACAAAAATTCAGTAAGACATCAGGCGGAGGGTAAAACCTTTGCCTGTATGTTTTATAGACTTATGTACAACTCAAGACGAAGAAATAGTTCATTTAATGGTCGCGGGTTTTCCGTGCGGGCCTCTAGTGGCTTCAATTCGCAAAGACATGGAAGAAGGGTGAAGAAACTTGACCCTAGTCTTTTTGTAAAAAAGGCTTCGGGCGTAAATCCAATAAGCGAACTTTCCTCAACTGCCAAGTTTGAAGACTATAACATTTCAGAGAAGCTGAAACGTAATATCATTGATCACGGATATACTATTCCTACTCCAATTCAAGAAAAAACAATTCCCCCCCTACTTTCCGGAAGAGATATTATCGGAATTGCAAATACGGGAACCGGAAAAACCGCAGCTTTTCTTATTTCACTAATAAACAAAGCCTATCTTGATCGGAATCAACGCGTTTTGATTGTTGTTCCAACTCGCGAGCTTGCAATTCAAATTGCAGATGAATTCAAAATTTTTGCAAGAGGCATGGATCTTGAATCAGTAGCAGCAATAGGAGGAACAAGCATTAATAGGCAAACGCATATTATCCGCCATAATCCGCATTTTGTAATTGGGACCCCCGGAAGATTAAAAGATCTTATTCAAAGAAAAAAGCTAAACCTCAATTTATTTCAGACTGTAGTCCTTGATGAAGTTGATCGCATGGTTGATATAGGTTTTATTCATGACATTAAATTCATAATTTCACTTTTACCGCAAAGAAGACAATCGCTATTCTTTTCAGCCACTGTTGATTCAAAAACTGAAGAAATTTTAAAAAGTTTTGTTTCAAATCCAATAACCATCTCTGTTAAACAACAGGATACAGCCGAGAATATTGACCAGGATATCGTCCGTATCCGCGGGGGCAGAACAAAAATAGATACTCTACACGACCTTCTCATTCAAGATGGATTTAATAAAGTGTTAATATTCGGGCGGACTAAATGGGGGATGGAAAAATTAAGCCGCGCTCTTTCCGATCGAGGTTTTAAAACGGCTGCAATTCACGGTAATAAATCACAGAATCAACGCTTGAGAGCACTTGAGGAATTCAGGGAAAATCGGATTCAAATATTGATTGCAACAGACGTTGCAGCAAGAGGACTTGACATAGATGATGTTACACATGTTATCAATTACGACGCTCCTCCTTCATATGATGACTATATTCACAGAATTGGTAGGACGGGGCGCGCAGGTAAACGCGGTGCAGCTCTTACGTTCGTAGAATAGCCTACTGCGCAAGCAATTCTTCAACAGTATCTCTGTTTTCTTCCACAAATAGCTTGGTGGTAGAGGATAAAATAATATTATCAAGCTCTTCTAAAGTATAGAACTCCAACCTCTGTCCTTCTCTTCGCTCCATAAAGTTTACATCATGGTCTGTTAATTCACTGTGATAATAATATTTATCCTTGTCATTTTTACCTGGCTTAGATAATAGGCGTATGTTTTCAAGTTCGAGGTTCGTTAGAAACTTTATTCTCCTATTAATCGTTCGCTCGGGTGACTGTGTGTCCATCTTTTTCCCTCCAATCAGACTCCACAGCTCCTGGGGGACACCATTTGAATCTAAATTGGAACTTGAGAGCAGCATTTTTTTCTTGTATGTTAGAACAATGGAGGAGGAAGCATCATGATGAACCACGACTCATTATATCACATCATAAGATATTCATATTGACTCTTCAAATTAGTATACTACAACAATATAGACGGCAGCCTATCATTCAAATAATATGTTTCGATAAAGTTCCCTTCGACTAGTTTACACTGAGCGGAGTCGAAGTGCTCAGTGCAAGCACCAGGGCCTACAAACCTGGATTTTGAGGCTAGGATTAATTTTTTGAGTAGAGTTTGTCGTGTGTACCAATTGCAACAAAGTAAGCGATTGTTTCCTCTTCAATTATAATTTCTTTGTAAATTGCCCGCCAATCAGCATTAATATTTATACTTCGATAACCAGTCCATTCTCTTTCTAGCCGATGGTTGTCTAGCTGTGGATTCTTCGGATTGTTTTTAAAGAGTTGTAGGACTTCTTTTGTTTTGTTCTGAATTCTTACATTAGCTTTGCTGTAACGCTTGTGAAATTCGGGGCTAAACTCTATCTCCATTTTGATAGCGAGCGTTTGGATCGTTTAGCCACTTTATTGCATCTTTTGCATTCTTGAAAGCGGGAGATACTCTTCCTACCTTAATATCTCTCTCTGACTGCTTTAACGCCTTAATCAAATAAGGACTTGGTGTTTCATCTACGCTAAACTCTACCTTTTTAGTCTTGATTAACTCCCTAAGATAAGCGTTGATAAGAGCAGAAAGACTTAGACCTAACCTAGATGCTACTTTTTGAGCTTGGCTTTTAATGGAAGGCTCTGTTTTTATATTTATGACCGCGGTATTCATACTTAATTAGTATATATAAAGTATATACCTTTTGTCAAGCAACGAAAGACCAAAAGTTCCAGCAAAGTTCACTAGCCCCTGCTCAGTGGGATTTTGAGGGATTAGTTCTTCGAGTAGAGTTCGTCGTGAGTACCAAGCATTACGAAATTAGCAAAAATTTTTTCTGCTATTTTGACCTCCTTATATACCGCTCTGTAGTCGGCAGTTATATTTATACTTCTATATCCTTCCCAATCCCTCTTTAGTGGGTGATTGTTTAGTTCGGAATTATTTGGGTCTTTGGCAAAGAGGACAATTATTTTCTTAAATCGGTTGCGGACTCTTACGTTTAATTTCTTTAATCGTTTGAGAAAATCAGGGTCATATTTTACCTTCATATCCCCTGCTCTTCAAGCCATTTTACGGCTTCTTCACCTGTATCGAATATGGGGGATCCCTTCCCTTCTTTAAGATTTTTCTCCGCTTTCTTCATTGTTCTTATCAGACGAGGGCTAGGTGTTTCACTCAAATCAAGTTCTATTTTCTTGGTGCGAACTACATGTTTTAAGTATGTGTTTATAAGCGCACTTAGTGAAAGCCCAAAGTCTTGTGCGATTTTTTGAGCCTGTTTTTTGGTAGAAGGTTCGGTTTTTATGTTTATTATAGCTGTATTCATGCATTGAGTATATACTTTGTATATACCGTTGTCAATGGGTAAATACTTCTTAATTTAATCGAAACCATTGCATTATTTGTGATTTTTTGGAATACTAGTTTAACTATGACTCCGCTATCGAAAGGGGGGGGGTTGGATATGACCCTTCTTTTTATTATTGTAGTTATTGCTCTTGGTGCTGTTCTAACGTCAGGCTTCAAAAGCAAAACAGAACGAGGAACCGACACTTTTGCCCCAGAGGTGGATTTGCCGGGAGGCGATGAAAAAAAATCCCTCCAGCTTAATACTCTAAAATTTAAAAAGATACTACCAAAGGTTAATACCTGCGCTGAAAGTAATTTTAACCGCGAGCCTTATATATTTATTGCCTCAGATCCCCTCCCAGGTGGAATTGCAGTGCCAGGCGGGCGTATTCGGGTTTGGGTAGATGACGGAAACGGCGGATCAGTCTCTGAAGGTGAAATTATTAACAAAGACACTGGGCAAATAATTACCCCGGGAGACAGAAGCGCTACTGATGGTAAAGGACAAGGTTATTATCGATGGGAACCAGCTCTCTATATCACTCCACTCACATCCCCGGATCAACCGGGTCCATATGCAGGAGATGCAGAAAATGGTGGACAACCATATTTCCCATCCTTTGTACGGGGCCGTGTGGTATATACAGACAGCAATACAACTCGCTTTCTTTCGCTCCCTCCAATTGAAAGTCCAGTTGGTTTTGAAGTCCCAAGAAGCAAGGATCATGGAGGTAACCAAGCTCAATTCATTTGGGAGGTAAATTCATTGGGTCTTACGCCTGGATTTTATCGGGCTCAGATTGTTGTTCACGACGGAGATGGAGATCTTGCTCTCAACTGTATCACCATCCAAATATAGTCTTTCTTTCATAGTCTGATGAAAAAAATTGTTATTGGTATTGTACTGTTTTTGATTCTTGCCACGCTATCAATAACTCAAAAAACCGCTTCTAATACTTCTTATCAGGCTGTTACTTACGCTCCGGTTGAGCTTTCTAATTTGTTAAAAAGAGATAAAGATAAATATGTAGTTATAGATGTCAGATCAAAAGTTGAATACGATGCGGGCCACATTCCTGGCGCAATTCATGCAGACTACTATGATACTGAGGCTCTGAAAAAAGCCGCTGGAGATAAAATACCTATTACCTACTGCGCTTTTTCTGCCATGCGCGGGCCATATGCCGCCTACTCGCTCTATCAACAAGGTTTTAAAAATGTTGGAGTTCTTGCCGGTGGAATAAGTCAATGGGCCGAGGATATTGAGGAAATGGATTCTTCTGATCCGCGGTTTAGAACAGTCTTCAACCACCCAAAAAATATATTTCCTGATAGGCCAAAAACAGATTATCCCAAAGGTCGCGGTGAGGTTCAATTCAATATAGTTGCAACGCGCTTCAAGTTTGAACCAAATGAAATTGTAGTTGAACATGGCCAGAAAGTAACGCTTCATATTAGAAGTGATGATATTGTCCACGGGATTGCAATACCCGAATTTGGGATTGAAGAAGAACTGCCACCATATGAAGAGAAGGATATAACTTTCATTGCAGATAGGCGTGGTACTTTCCCATTTGTTTGCAACGTAATATGCGGCAGGGCACATGAGCATGCATCAATGGTGGGCAACCTTATTGTAAAATGATGCGCTTTCTACCTTTTGTCATTATATCGTTAATCACAGCTCTTATTTTATTTTTACCAGCAAGAAGACCTTTTGAAATAAGTTCTGACATGGCTGTTCGTGACTTTACAAAAAGATTTGATCTAGCAAATAAAGATATATCTTATGGTTTCATTAAATACCAAGATAAAACTCAAAAACTGCTCTCAAATATAGGAGACGAAGATCTGACTGAAATTTCATGTAGTGATAGTTTCCACAAAAATGTCCAGGGCGTTTATATATTTGATAATTTAAGAGTTGGGCAAGTACATTTTGTGAGAATAAAAAGTGAGGATTTCCTTAAATTTATGAGAGAAAAGGAGGGGACATTCTCAAATGGCAAAAAAATACTAACAGGGAAAATTTGCGAACTTAAGGATAAAACTATTCTTCTTTTCTATTCGTCTGGAATCTATGATCTTGAGTTCGCAGACACCACAAATGTCAGAAAAGCCATTGCAAATTCATGGGACAATACTTCTTATGTTGATGTTATTCCTAAGAATCCAATCTTTGGTAGGCGCGCATTAAAAATCGCTGAGTCAGAAAATAATATATTCTGCCATTCAATTTTCCAATTAACAGATAGTCACGAGCTCTTCCTGTTATGTGAGGAGAAAAGAGATTGGCAATCAAATTTCTACGTCAAAAAAGTAAACATTGCGAGTGGTAAGGTTGAGCTTTTAGGAGCGTGTTTAAATGAACACAGGGATAAATTAAAAACAGTTTGTAATTAGACATCCTGGGCGAACCTACTCTGCGCACCAGATATCACGAACCTTCCATTGTCCTTCAACTTTGGCAATTTTTATTATATATAAAGCCTCTGTGGTTCCTACTTCTTGTAAAGTAACCAAAGCTTGCTGTTGTAATTCATCATACTCAGGAGGAAGCGCTCGAACCTTTTGAGTTAAGGGATAGTCCCCACAGTTAAAAACTGGGTCGCGTCCAGTTGGTAAGCCTCGGAGAACATATGCTTCCATTAAGGCTTTGTATTCATCCGTTATATCATTTCTTGTTTTGTATAATCCTTGGGAAAGTGTATCAGCCCGTGAGACATACCAGTCATAAAAGCTTTTGGCTGCGATTGAGACTGCCGGGATTTCATCCGGGGTTTCCGTAGGAGAACCCCTTCCCGAAGCCCCGGGAGTGCCAGAATTTGAAGGACTCGTGTCTGAAGATTCGGGAGTTTGAGCACCGGGAGACAAAAATATTGAAGCTACTACAAAAACGGTTACCAAAATTAGTCCTCCGCCAATTATTAACAGCTTTTTCCTATCCGGCCCGGAGGGCGCGGTACCAGAGTTAACGGGATTTGGATCCATATTCAATAATATACTAACTTTTCTAAAAACTTACAATACGTGTTATAATTTCCACCAATAAGTCTCCCGGCGAGTGGTGCTACCGAACTTAAGCTTGTTCGAAAAGTATCCTCTCTGGGATACTTTAAATTCTTCGGCACTTCGCAACTCCGGGTTTACCCTGAGGAGCAAAGCGACGAAGGGCACCTTCACAATCCGGGAAAAAATTTACGAAAGGAGATTTCATGAGATTAGCGGCTACTATCGCTCTGGTCTTAGTTGCGATGATTGCGATTGCCTGCGCGTACATTGAGTTCGTCTCAAACCCAAGCACTGAAAGCCAGGCGATCGAAAGGTTCAAAGATCGAGCCAAGACCGGTGATGTCGTGGTTATAAGCCATTCGGACAATCGTCCGATACTGGGCAGACCCAAGACAGTCATCTATCAACTCAGGGTAAAAGGACAGGACCGCACTGGTAAGTGTGAAGTACTTTGGCTTTCGCGGGAAGTCTTCTGCAAATTCACTGATCAATGAAGGGAGGAACACGTGAAAATCCTGTTGGTCTTTTTTGGAATCGTCGCCGTCTACACAACGCTATACTTACTTGGTAAAGCGCTCAGGTCACTTGAGGGCGAACCTGACGGACGCTTCGCACGCGACAATATTCGCCAGCGCATCCGGAATATCTAGGCAGCAATCCAAAGAAAGGAAGAATACATGTCGGAAAGCATTGGAGGACGCGGTCCCAGCTGGCGCGATCAGGTAAGATTCCAGCAGAGACGTCAGAGGCCACCCGAGGTGGACATCCCACCAGAAGCCACGATGACAGACAATGAAGGTCCATGGGTTAAACGAAGAATAATGCCTAAAAGACCAGGGGATATCAGGCGCCATCCTCGCGTGAGAGTAGTTGGAAAAGACTCAGCAGGGTTTACCCTTATCGAGGCACAACTTCTGCCGAGCGAAGGAGTCTGTTGGCGTTGTGGCTCGATCGCTGAAGATCCATACCATGATCTTGAAGTTTGCCCGACCTGTGGAGGTGATTTCAACGACTGAACATGATCCCGGAAAGGGCACTTTGCTCTAACGAGCTACGGCGCCCAAAGGAGGTGAAATTCGCGGAGGCGGCAGAGGGTCATTTTTGACCATTTCGACTTCATGTCGATCTAAAACTCTCCCCTCCGCCCCACAATACACTATCTTACTGCTTTATAGAGCGGATAAAGATACGCTCCGGAAGCGGCTTTGGCAGGATAAAGTTCTGTCTCGTCCTCAAGTCTTGGCAACAGCTGCTGTTTCACTCTCGCATTCGATAGCAATTTGGCCGCGTTTAATTTTTTTTGCTTAATCAAATCGCCGTAAACTTTAAAATTAAGCTCGCCAATATCTACACCATTCTCCTCTAGAAAATACAGTCTAATTGCCTCGCCGACATTTCCCGGCCCTGCATGATAATTCCAGACCGCAATCCCCAAATCCCCACCAAAAAGGTCCCGATATTTTGCTACATAGGAAAACATTGCATCAAATGCCTTATCGGGTCTCGTCACTCTTTCATCAATGTTTTCATTAACAATCAAGCCCATTTCCCGGGCGGTATCAGGCATTAATTGGGCAGGGCCCCGCGCTCCGGCGGGAGATGTCAAGTCATGTCCTCCTCCGTTTTCAATTAAAACCATACCATATGCAATTGATCTTGGAATTTTATGTTTGTCTGCCGCCTGGTTAATGTAGCTCTCATAATCGCGGACAACAGAAACCATCTCCTTGAAACTTGGATTTTTGAGAATAACCTGGTCCATTTCCCGAACCTGCTTGTCTACCTCTTTCCTCTCCTTGTCTATCAAGTCTTTAAAGATGTAGTTATTGGCTTGGGTTCTAAGATCAACAATTCTGTTATCTTGGAAGGGGAGTTGATTTATTCTAACAGTCACTCCTGGAGTCTCTGTCGTGTCTGTATTATCCGAAAAGACCTGCCCTGCGATTTTTTCTCTCCCAAAAAATGTCAACGCTACCGCTCCAGCCAATCCCGCTATTTTGGTTCTAAGGGGAACGTATCTATTCCCCAAAAATCTTCTTTGCATTCTTTGGGGATTTTTGCGACTACGAATATTTGTTGTGGTAGTTCTTTCGGGTTTAAAACGAGGTACTGTTTCGCGAGCTTCATCCGCCATAACAAAAGTGTAACAGTAATTCAGGCGACTTTTCAAACAACTTATTATTTGGTATAAACTATTCATGCATTTTCCCGACCTTGAGAACGAGATAGAGCTCTGGGAAAAAGGTTTTACTGTTATTGGAATTGATGAGGTGGGACGCGGAGCATTTGCCGGGCCTCTATATGTGGGCGGCGTCGTCTTCCGTCCTACGACGAACTACGAACGAATAACTAAGCTACTATCTTACGGAATAAATGACTCAAAAAAGTTAAAACCAAATGCTCGGAAATTGCTTGCAAAAGTTATACAAAAAGAAAGTTTAGCAATTCATATAAGTAAAATTGAAGTACCGGTAATTAACCGTGTAGGGATAGGTAAGGCAACTTTTATAGCGGTGAGAGATGTCGTGAAAAATCTGCGTGAAACCCTTATCTTAGGGGTTCAACCCCTGCAGGGGTTGAACCCCTCAAACATTTTCGTCCTGGTTGACGGCTTCTACATAAAATATCTAAAAGGTATTGGTTTTAAAAATCAGCGGGCAATTATTGGCGGAGACGGCATTTCTCTATCAATAGCAGCCGCTTCTATAATTGCTAAAGTGGCCCGCGATAATCACATGAAAAGATTATCTGCCAAATTTAAACAATTCGGCTGGGGGAAAAATAAGGGATACGGCACCCTATTTCACCGCCAAGCATTATCAACTTTTGGCCCCACGCCTCTCCATCGCCGAGACTTCATAGAAAACTTTATATCAAGCTGATATCATATACTGATGTCCACCCTTTTTAAAACTTTTAGAGCGCACATGCCCTACTTCGTCCTCGGCGGGCTCATGCTTGTTCTCTTCTATTCTTTTTCGTACTTAGTCAGCGAAGATGTTTTTCTGCGGTTTGATTTTGATACTACTGTCAGAATTCAAAATCAAATTCCTATTCGGATGGATCCATATTTATCATGGTTTTCGATTTTGGGCAGTTTTGAGGTAACTCTTGGAATATTAACTGCTATTGCAATAGCGAGATTTATCAAGAAAAAGTTTCTATCGGTTCTTTTGGTCCCTGCATTTGGAGTGATGCATGCGGTAGAAATTATTGGAAAAGCATTTCTTGATCACCCCGGTACTCCTTTTATGTTTCACCGCTATGCTCTAGATTTTTTCTTTCCATCAGGTTATATTCAGCCCGGCGGCTCCTACCCCTCCGGACACTCCATGCGAACGGCTTACCTTGCAGTTTTATTCGTCTACTTGATAAAAAGATCAAAACTCTCACCGCGCCTTAAACTATGTAGCAATATAGCCATTTTAACCATTTACTTTATTATGATTGTCTCCCGCGTCTCACTTGGCGAGCACTGGACCACCGATGTAATCGGCGGAACTCTGCTCGGAGCGGCGTTCGCTCTCTTCTCATTAATGCTTCTTTAGGGGTTGAACCCCTAAAATTGGTTGTAATTTCTGTCTAAATTTAATCAGAGCTAGCGGGGCTTGACAAGCACAATTCAGGCGTGGTATAAGCAAATTATGACTAGGTTCCCGGAAGCCTTCAAAGCTGCTGTCCACGGATTAGAACGTATGCCCGGTCCCTGGCACCACGAAGCGTCAAAAACTCCAACGCAAAAAGTCTACGACCATGTAAGGTATCTTATAAAAAATGTGGATCGACTGAAAGAATTCCTAATTATTGAAGCAAATCAGAATGATTTCCTGTTTACTGCATATATTTTTGAGAGCAAAGGGCGAAAGAGAAAAATAGTCCCCATATTAATTCGTGAAGATGATGCATATGCTGTTCTTAATGACGTTGGTAGGAGACCAGACAAGTTTTCCTGGGACCCAACGCAGGAGATAAAAATTGGCGGTGAAACTTTTAGAACAGCAGTTCACGCAATTGAGGGTAATAAAAGATCTGTTTTTCTTGAAAGCTCAAGATTCGAGCCAGGAAAAAGAACAGGAATCAGGATTTCAATTGCCGAGAAGACTCCATATTATGACGCTCTTCTAAAAAATCCGATAACCTCACCTGAAGATAAAGAGCTTGCACAACCTTTTACTCTACTCTCTCATCCCTTGGCAGGCGTACCAAGATAAGCTTACCTGCCGCCTCGGCGATCGCGGTCTGTATATTCTTTCAGGGCTTGCGCAATTTGGAATGGTTGAATTGCGGGCAAATTTGTATCAATAAAAACCAATTCCGCAGCATTCGAAAAAGGGAATCTTGATAGCCTTTTCTCACCAGACGTTCTGACTACCAAGTCGGGGATCGGGATTTCACGGCTTCTGTCTTGTACGGCTTCAAGCTCTTCGTCCGAGGCAAAATCAGGATCGATACTGCATCTTTTAAGCTCCTCGGAATAACGTCTCCTTTCATACCTCTCTCCGTAATCAATTGCAAGAATAATATTAACTCCATCATTATCTTTTGTTACACCTTCCGATCTTTCTATCTCCTGTATCAACGCATCTCCGTCAGGCAAGGGGTTGCCGTGTATATCAGTTCTAAGCCTACCTACTCTTCCAGCTCTTTTAATTCTAGCTTTTTTCCTATGAAGATCAGGTGTTAATTCTCTAAGGTTTTTCGTAAGGACCCGAAATACGCCTGCTTTCTGATTCGGCCTTCCTGTTTCGTTATCTTCTGACCAAGCCCAAAGAATCACATTTTTAACTTCGGTAAACTCTTCAAAGACACGAAGACTATCGTAAAGCATGCGGGCTCCAAGATCATGTGCCTCTTCATCACTAATCCCCAAATTCTTACCTTCTCTTCTGTTACCATCAGGAATTATAACTACGGTCTCCGGTAGTCTGTCCCGAACCAGTCTTAACTCTGAAAGTTTTTGTTGTAACAATACCTCGGGATCTTGCTCTGCTTTTCCTTGCGCTTCTGGGGTAGAATTTCCATTGGAATAATCGGTAGTATTAATTGCTAGACGCGCCGCCTCTAGTTTCCAATTCGAGGGTACACGATCCCACACTTGTTTAGCCATTCTTCTTCCGGCGCGAACGAAAAGATCCTTATATGATGGGGCTTCGGTCTCTTTCATGGGAACTAGTATAGTAGCGAAAATGCGTGGAAATTGCAAATCTATTTAAGCTTTTCGACCTCTTTGTGTTCTTGAACCTTGCGGCAGATCCGGCAGAATTTTTTAAGTTTCAATTTCTCAGGAGTATTAAGTTTGTTTCGCGTGGTAATATAATTGCGTGTACCGCAAACAGTACAGTCAAGTCCATAAATTGTTCTTGCGCCCGTCTTTTTTGCCATAAAGGGTATTTTAACACATTATTCTCTCTTTTTAAAAATTCTATTCAATATTAATGTAAGTTCAAATAGAATAATAAGGGGTAATGCAAGTAGTAAATCTGCAAATATTGAATCCAGTGGAAGAAGAATTGGAAATATAATGGAAAACAGATAAACCCACAAGCGCTGTTTTCGCAGATATTCGGCTTTAATGATTCCGATGCTTAAGAGAAGAACCATTATTACCGGAAATTGGAATGCAGCTCCCATGAAAATAGACACTAAAAGCACAGTACTTATCAAACGGCTCACGTCTAAGACATTTCCTATTCCTAGCTCCACTGATTTTTCCAAAAATATTTGAATCTGCCATTTCATGACAACAATCCCAAAAGAAAACCCCGCAAGAAATAGGAAGATTGAGAAATGCAGGCTTTTCTATACCATTCTGTATTCTTTGTATTTCAAGGCAGGTCTTAAAAAAGTTAAAATTTGATAAGTTATAAGAGGAATAATAACCACAATGCCTGTTGCAATACCACAACTAATCGCAAGATTTATAAACTGAAAAGGCGAGAGTGTATCTGTAAATGAGGTGGCTAAAATGATCAACAAACTATTAGGTAAAAATATAAAACCTGTCCATGGACCGGCGGTAGTTGAATCAAGAGCAACATTAGCATCTTCAGAGAAAGCATGGAAGTATTTAGGCTGGAAACCCAAAGTCAACCTTGAAAAAGGCCTAAAAATGATGCTTGAGGCGAACAAAAAGTGGGTACTCTAAGGACTTTAGATTATTTAAATATGCTGCCTTCTAATGATTTAGCAAGATCAAGAAAGAAGCCTTCCATACCTTTTTTGTTAAATGGAACTAACATTTTAGGAAAGTCTTCATTTTTTAAGTCTTTTACTTTCAAAAAGG
>CAYIRD010000006.1:0-19906 GCA_964365755.1 uncultured Gammaproteobacteria bacterium
CTCTGTAGGATCTAAAATTCTCTATTTGGGACTTGAGGTATCTTCTTTGGTTTCCTGGGGTTCTTTGGGCTGTTAAAATTCCACGTGCTTCCCATCGTCTCAACGTTTTTGTCGAGACTCCTAAAATTTTTCCTGCCTCCTGTATTGACAGGAGTTTATCTTGCATCGGGCAGTTCCCGCCTGAGGCGGGCAAGTTTTGTACTCGGGCTATTATAGTAATACAGGTTCCGTGAAAAATGTCAAGACCCTAATGTCCAAGATTGGGTAACTTTGTCCATCATTTTGGGTAAGTTTGTCCATGTATTAGGTCTTGACATGTCCAACTCTACCTAAGTATCATGGGGTATAAGAGACTTGTCCAAGCCTAGAAATCCTAAATCCTAAGCACTAAATCCTAAACAAATGACAAATAACAATAATTCAAATTCCAAACAGTTTGGGACATTGTAATTTGTACCATTGAATATTGTTTAGAATTTAGATATTAGAAATTAGGATTTGACCTATGAGTCTGCCTATGAAATATCTTAGTTTAATCGGAGCGCTATTTATTTTAGGTCTTGCTTTTGCATTTACGGCTTCTGCCCAAGATAAGGAGGGATTAAGCGGGACAGGAGTTGCAATTTCTGTGCCGATAGCTGACAAGGATATTCAAGACGGGGATCTAATTGCTGCAAGTGAGGGAGGATATAAACGTGCAAGCTATCCTTATCAGCCATCTATCTACGGGGTAGTGACCGAGAATCCTGCGGTATATCTTGAAAATGGTGATAATGACAGTAACATTGGCAAGACTTATCCGGTTATCACAAACGGCAAAGCCTTTGTCAGAGTTTCAACATCAAACGGCGAAATTAAAAAAAATGATTTTATTACATCTACAGAAGCGCCAGGTGTAGGCGGTAAAGCTATATCAAACGGCTATGTACTAGGTACTGCCCTTGAGGATTTCAAAGCAAGCAACACCAAAGAAGTGGGGAGAATATTAGTTTATATTAACCCCCATTTTAACGCTACTTTTGTTGCTGTAAGAGAAAACCTAATTCAAACCTTGAAAAACATTTCATCCTCGCCTACTCTTAGTCCATTAACTTCCTTGAGATATGTTTTGGCCGCAATTATTGCCGTTGGCTCATTTATCATGGGCTTTGTACAATTTGGCAGGATTGTGAAGACCGGAATTGAAGCTTTGGGTAGAAATCCGCTCGCTTCAATTTTCATTCAGGTTAGCGTGCTCATGAATGTAGTTTTAACAATTGGAATAGTCTTGGCTGGACTTGCAATAGCCTATCTGATACTAGCCCTATAGATAAAGTTAAAAGTCAAAATTCAAAATGCAAAATTTAAATTCAAAATTTAAAAGTGATATTAGACAGCGTTGCTTCAAATTTAGTTTGGATATAATCAAATTTGTTGACTCCCTACCTAGTAAAAGAAGCGCTTGGATAATTGCTGACCAATTAATACGAGCCGCCACTTCAATAGGAGCCAATTTAACCGAAGCAAGAGCCTCAAGCTCGCGACTCGAATTTAAAAAGTTCTACGAAATAGCCCTTAAAAGCGCAAATGAAACTATATACTGGCTAGAATTGCTTCGGGATTCAAAGCTAGGAGACGAAGCAAAAGTTAACGTTCTATTAAGAGAGGCAAATGAAATAGCTAATATGTTAGGCGCAGGGGTCATAAAGTTAAAGAACAAAAACTTTTGACTTTTTACTTTAACTTTTGACCTTTGACTTTTGAGTTTTGACTTAATATGGCTGAAATATTTCTAACATATACTCTGCTCACTTCTATATTCCTCTTGTCAGGAGTTTTGATTATTGTAGTCCAATACCTTTTTAATTCTCTAAAGAAGAATCATATGTATCAGAAAGATATTGATAGGATATCTAAAGATATATTAAATCATAATCAAGAAATGATCGATCACGCAAGACTTAAGGCCCAGGAAATAATTGCTACAGCAAGCGAAAAGGCTAATGAAATAATCTCAAATACTGAAACGTTTTCAGCGGATATACAGATGTCCACAGATCAAGTAGTATCTGAAATAAAAGAGTCACAAAAACAAGAATTTAACAAGGCCCGGGATCTGCTCTTAAATCAATATAAAACATTTCTTGAAGAGATATATAAAGATAACATCAATCTATTTAAAAGTGTATCAAAAGATATAGAAGAAGCAGCGGTTTCCGAGATAAAATCTTTTAGAAGTGTACTAGAAAAGGAGACGCTCGAATCTCAAAAAATTGTAGGCGAAAAAATAGAAGGAGAATACAGGCAGGCTGAGCAAGAAATTGAGGATTTTAAAAACAAGGAGCTTGCAAGGCTTCACGATAATTTCTACAAAATAACTCAGAGAGCGATCGAACTTGCGATAGGCAAGTCTTTGGATCGCGGCCTTCATGAAGATTTAGTGATGGATGGCTTAAAAGAAGCAATCGAGAAAGGGGCGGACTGAGCCCAGGCTCCGGCTAAAGGCGAAGGAGCCCGGCTGCGAGTGGCAACGAGACAGCGGTGGATCAGACTGACAATCAATAATAACCATGCAAAACTATTCAAAAATAATCGAATTAATAAAAACCGTTGAGGAAAGAAACGAGCTTTACTCTGAGATTGATTTAGTTTCTCAAGCACTTTTTAGAGAGGGTGAGCTAAAAAATGTGTTGGAGAACCAAATTTCAATTGTACTAAAGGATTATATAGGAGAGGGCAACGCTCGAGAATTAATATCGGACAAGCTTTCAGAACTTAAAAAACTCCTTGATGGACTTGAGATTGTGAAGCTAAATCTTGCTTTCGAACATTCAGAATCAACTGTAGATAAGATAATCGCCTATCTTCGAAAGAATCTTTCGGAAAAAATTATTCTCGAGATACATTATGAACCAAATATCCTCGGGGGCGTGATATTTGAGTTCAAAGGAATATATAGGGATTACACGCTCAAAACCAAATTGGAAGAGGTATTTAAGAATAAGAAAGAGAAGTTATTTACTCTTTGAGTGCGATGCTAATGTTTCGATGCAAATATACTAATGAATACTAATCATACGAATAATGTTATTAGTATAATTAGCATGATTCGTATATTAGTATCGCAACACATGCATTAGTATATTGGTATCGCATTTATGAATTTTGACGATTTTCTAAAACAAACTGGTGAGATTGGTTATGTAGATCAGGTAGTTGGCCCAATTGCATATGTAAACGGTCTGCCAGGAGCCGCTTGCGAGGAGCTAGTGGTGTTTGAAAATGACGAAATTGGACAAATACTCTCTTTGGGAACTGACCATATTGAAGTGTTAACTTTCTCAAGGACCCCTGTCCATGTAGGGGCAAAACTCACTAGAACCAATAGGAATTTTCAGGTGCCCGTAGGACGTGAACTTTTAGGAAAAATTATTGACCCTTTTGGCAGAGCCTTTGACCCTGCAAATCCTATATCGACGCCTAAAGAATATAGGAGTATTCAAAACCCGCCGGCAGGAATAACCGCCAGAAAAACAATCAAGCGGCATCTCGTAACAGGCATTACAATGGTTGATCTGTTGATACCAATTGGCCATGGACAGAGAGAGCTAATAATAGGAGACAGAAAAACCGGAAAAACCAACTTTCTTCTGGCTACAGTTCTTTCTCAAGCAAAACTCGGAAACGTTTGCATATATGTGCTTATAGGAAGAAGAAAACTTGATATCAAAAAAGTTGAGGAACTATTTGTTAAAAATAATGTTCTTGACAAAGTGGTGATTGTCGCGACCACATCTTATGACCCTCAAGGTCTTGTTTATCTTGCTCCCTACTCTGCCATGACAATCGCAGAATATTTCCGAGACGCTGGGATTGACACACTTTTAGTAATTGATGATCTCTCAACTCATGCTAAGTTCTATAGGGAGTTATCTTTGCTTGGGCGCCGCTTCCCCGGCAGGAACTCTTATCCCGCCGACATTTTCCATACTCACGCAAGACTTATGGAACGGGCGGGAAATTTTAAGGTTGGAGACCGCGAGTGTTCAATAACAATTCTCCCGATTGTTGAAGCGGCCCAAGGGGACCTCTCCGGATATATTCAAACAAATCTTATGTCAATGACTGACGGCCACCTTTTTTTTGATGCAGGTCTTTTCTCACAGGGAAGGCGCCCTGCGATAAACCCGTTTTTATCTGTAACACGCGTAGGCCAACAAACACAGTCCGATCTTAAGCGAAGTATTGCAAGAGAACTAAGGTCCTTTTTAACCCTTTACCAGAAAACTCAGCGCTATATTCACTTTGGGGAAGAATTAAGTGAGAACATAAAAACAATTCTTGCGACAGGAGACAAAATTACCCGTTTTTTTCAACAACCCCCCTCTACGATTACGGCTGAAAATATACAAATTTTCCTCTTTGCTCTTGTTTGGGCTAACTTTTGGAAAGATGAAGAATTCTCAAAGATAAAGCAGGACATGGATAAGTGGAACTTGATGTATCAAGATAATCCTAAGTTTGCTGAAAACATCGATAAAATAATCAATGAATCCACCCACCTAAATGATTTGTTAGCCAAAATTAGAAACATGGAAGCAAATAGTAAAAATCAAATAGTAAATAGCAAAAATACCCGTTCGACAAGCTCAGGGTAAACAAATCAAATATAAAATAATGACAACAAAAAAGGATATAGAATTTGAGATCTCTCAGCTGTCAGGTATTAAAGGCATGGTTGAAGCTTACGAGGAAATCGCTGCCACTAGAATCAGGAGAACCAAAGATCAGGTAATCAAGAGCAGAGAGTTTACGTCTGAGATCAACTACGTCTTCCAGCACGTTAAATCGGGAGCAAAAAAAATAATCTTAGAGATCGCTAAGAAAAAAAAGAAGGATCCCTCTAAGCTTTCATTCCTTCAAAAGAACGGGAAGACTCTCTTTGTATTTTTATCTGCAAATACAGGTCTCTATGGTGATATTATCAAGAGAACTTTTGATCTTTTTGCAAAATATGTGGGGCAATGGGGTGATAATGTAGCGATTATTGGCCGAGTTGGACTGAAGATGGCTTCCCAATACAACATAACTAAACCCATAACCTACTTTGACTTTCCGGATGATAAGGTAGATGAAGGACAACTTAAAAAAATTGCATCTTTTATGATCCAGTTTGAACGAATAATAGTTTTTTATGCCAAGTCTGAGGGGATCATGAGGCAGGAAGTGCTGGCACTTGATCTCTCAGGCAATCCCCAAACGCAAGTTGGAGAACAAGATGTTAAGATTAAATATTTTTTTGAGCCTGAAGTAAGTAAAATTATGGCTTTTTTTGAAACAGAAATATTCTCTGCCTTGTTTGAACAGACTTTAAGGGAATCCCAGCTTGCCAAACTCTCATCACGAGTGGTAGGCCTTAACTCAACGATTGACCATATAGACAGCGAGCTTGAAAAAACAATTCTTAAGAGAAATGTACTAAAACATGAGGAGTCGAATAAAAAGCAGATCCAAACCTTCTCATCAATGTCGCTCTGGAATACATGACAACAAGTCAAAATTCAAAATGCAAAATTCAAAATTGCAATTCAAAAGTAAAAAGTTCTAAAACTTTTGGATTTTTACTTTAACTTTTGACCTTTGACTTTTGAATTTTGAATTATGAATAATGCGATCGGAAAAATTGTTAGCGTGCAGGGACAGGTTGTTGAGGTTGAATTTCCTGAACGGAATATGCCAAAAATACATGATGTTTTACTTCTTGAGAGTAATCCATCTGTTAGGATGGAAGTAATTCAATCCTCCTCACCTAAAAGATTCTATTGTCTTGCTTTTTCAGAGGTAGATAGCCTTTCCCGCGGTGCGAGATTGATAAACACCGGAACCCCGATCCAGATAGGACTCTCGCAAAAGCTGTTGGGTCGAGTGATTGATATTTTTGGCGAGCCAATTGACGGATTAGGCAAGATACCAGCTGAGGAGACAAGGCCTATTTTTGCCGATTCTCCCCCTTATAGCAGTCTAATAGCGCATGAGACTCTGCTTGAAACAGGGATCAAAGCACTTGATCTTTTCTCGCCAGTTGCCCGCGGCGGAAAAATTGGCCTTTTTGGAGGAGCGGGAGTTGGTAAAACACTATTACTAACTGAGATTATCCATAACGTAGTAGTACTAAATAAAGACAAAAGCGCTGCGGTTTTTGCCGGAATTGGCGAGCGGATAAGAGAAGGCCAAGAGCTTCATGAGACACTCGCGGAAAACAATGTACTGCCCCACGTTGCGCTTATTTTTGGCCCTATGGGCGAGAATCCTGCTGTTAGGTTTAGGACAGCTCATTCAGCAGTGACGATTGGTGAATACTTTAGAGATCAAGCCAATCGGGATGTTTTAATGTTTATTGATAACGTCTTCAGATTTGCCCAAGCAGGCAACGAACTCTCATTACTTATGAAGACAGTGCCTTCAGAAGATGGATACCAGGCAACTCTTGCATCTGAGATGGCATCTTTCCACGAGCGTCTGGTATCAAGCAAATCCGGGTCAATTTCAGCCATTGAAACAGTCTATGTCCCAAATGACGATATTTTAGAACAGGGTGTGCAAGCGATATTCCCTTATCTTGATTCAATAGTAGTCTTGTCTCGTGATGTATATCAAGAAGGAAGACTCCCTGCTATTGATCTTCTTTCATCAACGTCTGCGTTTTTAAGTCCTGAAATCGTGGGAGAATTCCATTACCAGACAGCTCTGCGGGCACAAAGCATGCTCAAGCAAGGCCTTGAACTTGAGAAAATAGTTTCACTTGTTGGAATCTCCGAGCTCTCACCTCAGGATAGCATTATTTATCAGCGATCAAAGAAGCTAACTAATTACATGACCCAGAGCTTCTTTGTTGCTCAAAACCAGACAGCAAGACCAGGGGTATATGTTCCGCTAAAAACAACTATTACTGAAGTTGCGGCAATAATTGAAGGCAAGTTTGATTCCCTTCCGGAAGATAAATTCCTTTACATAGGAAGCCTCAAGGATATAGTTTCGCTAAGGCAGTCTCCAGTGCTTGCACCTGCTCCTGATAACCCTGCCAAAAAACCTCAAGCTACTAGTGCTCAGATAAAAACGAACGAGAAACTTAAGAATTAAACCTATTTACTATGGTCCCTAATACAGGAGACAGAACCATCAATTTAGTAGTAAAAAATAAAGGGGGAGTTATATTTGAAGGGGCCGCCAAGGCGATTACATCTTTTAACGAGAAAGGGATTTTTGATGTTCTACCGCTTCACGAAAACTTTATATCCGTAGTCAAAGATTTTATTAGAATTCATAAAACTGACGGCAAAAGTCAGGATATGAAGATAGGAACGGGGGTCGTCAGAGTAAACGAAAACAAGGTCAATGTTTATGTTGGATTTGAGGGCTGATGAGGATTTTTGAAATGTTCGAACTTCTGTCTAAAAAAATTGGCGTCTTCAAGTGTCAAAGATTTCCTCTCGAGAGCAGGAAATATTGACATAGCTCTATGATTTCCGGCCATTATTATGTACTGCACTGGTTCCTGAATGCTTTTTCCTCTTAATATTATGACCACGCTCTCAAGATCCCCGTTCTCGTGTACCAATTGACGACGCATTATCCAGGAATCTTTCATATAATTAACAGCCTCTTGTTCTATAAATAACAATTTAATTTCTTGAGTTAAGTCATCCACGATTCCCTGAGTAGAATCTTCATCTGGATCTGGGGCTGGGGAAGGCGATTCAAAATCAGCCATTGTTCTACCTTCATTATTCCCTTTCTCATAAATTGACATAAATTGATGCAAAAGGCTTCGAAATATAAACCAATAGGGCAATGTAGGGGTTCAACCCCTGAAGGGGTTGAACCCCTGAAATCCATCAAGAAATGTGATATAAAGGTAATATGCCATCTAGACACGTAATTCGCAACTTCGCGGAAGAATCAATTTACCATGTCTTCAATCGTGGAGTCGAAAAAAGAAAAATATTCCTTGATGAACAAGACTATAATATGTTTCTCTACTACTTATTCGTATACCTTTCTCCTATGGAAACTGTTTTGGAAAAGTATCCTAGGCTACCACTCAGACTTTATAGTAGTAACTTATCAAGAGAAGTGGAACTTTTAAGCTATTGTCTTATGCCCAACCATTTTCATTTTTTAATCAAGCAGCACTCCAAAGATGGGATATCTAAACTCCTGAAGCAAATCACGAATGCATACACGCTATACTTCAATAGCAAATATGAGAGGGTTGGTGGCTTAGTACAGGGAAGATTCAAAGCAGTAGAGATAGGCAAAGATGAACTTTTAATTCATGTTGTTCGTTATATACACATTAATCCAGTCGTAGCTGGAATTGTTAAAAATCCAAAGGACTATAAGTGGTCTAGTCATAATATGTACCTGGAGAGAATCGATTCGTTCTGTGATACTGAAACAATATTATCGTATTTCTCCGGCGTTAGCGATTTTGAAAGATTTGTTCTGGATCATATTGAATATGCACGCGAACTAGAAAAGATCAAACATCTAGCTCTGGAAAGCTAGTTTAGGGGTTGAACCCCTAAAATGGCCCCCGAACAGAATCGAGCGGTACGTCAACGGTTATGAGCCGACGGGGAATCTCGCAATCCCGACCTTGGCTTTACAAAAGCCCTGCTCTACTTCTGAGCTACGTCGGCTTGAACTTAATTTTAACAAATTGCGGGGACTACTTCCACTTAATACTGCAGCCCATGCTGGGCTTTTGATTCTTGTCGACCGGCTGGCCATTTAATACTGCTTCGATTGCGGCCCTAAGTGAATGTCCATTGACAGGTTCTTGATTCCCCGGCCGCGAATCGTCAAGTTGGCCGCGATAGACCAACTTTCGATTTTGATCGAATAAAAAGAAATCAGGTGTGCACGCCGCATTATATGCTCTCCCAACCTCTTGTGTTTCATCAAAACAATAAGGGAATATAAAATTTAATTCTTTTGCCTGCTCTGCCAAACTTTCCGGAGAATCCTCGGGGTATGCCGCTGGGTCATTTGAAGAGATACCGATGATTCCTAAATCTGAACTTTTATAATCCGTTGCAATTTTTGCAATCTCTTTTTCTACATGTTTCACGTAGGGGCAATGACGGCACAAGAAAATCACTAAAAGAGCTTTTTTGTTAACCCCGCCTTTGGCGGGGTGAACAAAATTCTGAAGCGAAATCGAATCTCCGCTTGTGACGTCTTTCAGGTTAAAGTCCGGAGCGTTAGTTCCAAGCTTTAACATCGTGGAAATAGTTGCCATATATCAAAATTATAACACCTCTTGACAAAAAATAAAAACTAATATACGCTTTTTATATGCCCAAGAAAACTGCCAGGAAATCTTCTAAAAAATCCCGCCATCCCCTTCATAGGGAAGTAAAATTCACTACTTCATTTACCGTAATATTCTGGATACTTATTATCTTCCTTTTCCTCGTGATGTACCAGAACGGCATCATCTAAACATAAACCGTCTGCGTTGCCGCTGTAAGGAGTGATACAATCTTCAGTTTTGCCATAACATATTCTACAACTTGCAAACCAATTTTACTTCTGCTATTCTACCACTGTTATGTTAGAGCTTGATAAATATGAGGGGGCTGGTGCGGCTCTTTTAGGACAAATGCTCGATGAGGCGGAACCGGCAAATGTGGATGCTCGTGAGAGGCAAAAAAGGAAAGAAAGATCAGACCGAAGAAAAGCCAAAAAAGAAATTGCTAATACGGCCGCATTTCTAACCGGGAAATATCCGGATCCAGAATTTCCAGATTCTACAAAACCAATTACGGTTTCTCATCATGATAACGTTTTAGAACTAAGACTCAGGCGGATTAGTAAAAAGGAAGAATACCCAACTTGGGATATAACTACAGATAGAACTGCGATCTTAGGAATCTATCCCGACGGTAGACAAGAAGTTTTGTTTGAAATCGAAGAAGTTTTTGATAGGTACAATCTGAATACGGATCACGTAAAATTTGGAGGAAGTGCTGTTGCAAGAAATCGCGACGGCGGAATTGCAACTACCGACCAATACTTAAGAACTCTAAGCGCGGTGAGAGTTATTGCAGCCGAGCTTCCCCGTCAATATCCCCAAACTTCCCAATCCGCTTAAACTCCACAGCTTTTGAGCCAACCAAGGGAATCGAACCTTCAACCTATCCCTTACGAAGGGAACGCTCTACCGTTGAGCTACATCGGCAAAATTTCTTCGATCTCTTTTATAATTTCTCTCCCATAACCGCTTTTAAAGAATTTTTCCATCTTGCGAGCATCTCCTAATCTGTTTACTATCTCTACATGCACTAATACAAACGGCCTATAGAATCGGGTCTTTCTGACCCACCCTTTATTATGCTCTTTGAGTCTCCTGTTTACGCTATACGTAAGACCGACGTAATGCCAGCTATACGGAAGGCTTTTTAAAATATAAACGAACATATTCGAAAGAGCTACTCCCTGCCTGCCGGCAGGCAGGTACCAACTGAGCTAAGGCGGCTTGAATTTAATTTTAACAAATCGGATATATTTTTAGAAGATGCTCGCGTTTGGTTGTTTTTATTTACCCCTCGATATTCGATCTACAACTTCGTCCAGATGGTCTCGTTTTCTGAAAGGACTAATTTCTTTTGCGTCTTGGACTAGGCCTCTAATTATACCGGGCACCTTCAATGGCGCCCTTAGAACTTGCCCCATTCTAGATGGTCCTTTCTCTACCATAAAACTATTATACATACACCCCGAAAGTTTTTCATGAGCCGGAGGTGGGACTTGAACCCACGACTTGCTCTTTACGAAAGAGCTACTCTACCACTGAGTTACTCCGGCAATCAATTGAAATTTTACCACAATTAGTTTACATAATTGTGGTTGACCACAAAATGGGGGATAGAAATTAACTAGTTGAGGTTGATAAATTCGCCCTTAAGCATATGTGGGAGACGCTTCCCCGAAACTAAACGGGGAGATGCCTACTGTAGTCCTCGGACTGCAATCAAGAACATCTCATTTCTCGCCTCATCGGCGGATACCCCATCGAGAAAGTTGTAGAGGAAAACAAGCCTCCTACAACTATTTGCTTAAGAGCATGAATAAGTATATAACGGCAAAAACAATTCGTCAACCCCGTTAGAGGTGCATTTCAAAACGACGAAGTAAAAAAATAATCTAACGGGGTCAATCAAATTGTCAATTTTATTTTAACCCTATGTTAGAATAATATTAGAGAGGATGATTCTAAAACACTCTTTAAGTATTTACCAGGGAACCGGCGCTCTTATTGTGGTATTTGTCATAGCAATATTGTCTGCCCTGTTATTTTTGCGTGCTCCCGCAGAACAAGCGAAACAAGTGCTTGATTTTATAGATATTTCTTTTCCCTGCCCAGGTGACCCGCGATGCGACAGTAATACATTTGGAGCCATAGCACAACTTATCCAAGCGGATATTCAAGCCGGAAATTGCACAGTGAGCGAATCAGAGGTCGCTATAACTCCAAATGAAAGAGAGATGTTCAATCTAATAAACAACTATCGACAGCAAAATGGCCTTTCCCCGTTATCTTTGTCTCAGGGCTTAAGCAAGGCTGCCGCCTGGCTCTCTCATGATATGGCCTCAAGAGGAGATCTAAATAACCATATAGATTCTTTGGGCAGGGCCCCGCAACAGAGAGTTCCAGACTGCGGATATAGTTCTTATGTAGCCGAAAATATCGTTTATAACTCAAGAACAGACCCAAACAGCACATTTGTGAAGTGGCAACAGTCATCAGGGCATAATGCAAATATGCTAGCGTCCGATGCTAGAACTATTGGTGTGGCGGAATGGAGAGTCGGGGGCATATCTTACTGGACTACGGATTTTGGCGCGACGTCTGATGGCAATTGGGACGGCGGGAATCCCGGAGATACTGGCCCAACCAATCCTCCCACCGCCACACCAACTACTACTCTTAACCCTAGCGTAACTCCAACAATAAGCATAACTCCCTCTCCTGTGCCGGGACAAACCAAAATACTTTCGCTCTCTATTAAAATTGCAGGGGTTGGAATAGATGGATCAAAGGGTGAAAATACTACGCCTATTCGGCCTGCTCAACCGTTGGCTCTCGAGCTTATTGATATAGATGGGAATCTTGTTAAAAGCACTTCTGGAACCGTTAACTATGACCCGGTAAGTGGCTTATTTAAGGGCGATGTTGCTTTGGAGAATGTTGAAAGCGGTTTATATAAAATAAAAATTAGAATGTTTAATGGTATTTGGAAAGCTGCAACTCATTCTGTAAATGATGATATAACTAATATACCATTAACCCAAGTTACTACAGGAGACATTTTTGGGTTTGATAATGTACTTGATATTCAAGACTACAATGCTCTTATTGCCTGCATAAAAAAAGACCCCTGGTGCCAGGAAGATCTGCAAAAGGGTTCTGACCTCAATATTGACGGAAAAATTGAAGAAAAAGACCTTAATATTCTTCTCTCCGGATTCGCCAACCGCATGGGAGATTAAAATTTGACCCCGCTACGAAGCTTACTTGATCCCCCCATTAGATATGAAATTATCTAACGGGGCTGTCGCAAGGGCGCTCATACGGGGTCTGCGCTTCGCCCCGCTATGCGGGGCTTCGCTTGACAATTACTTCTCCATACTGAATACTGGATACTGGATACTCTATACTGACAAATGATCGATTACATAAAAACCTATAAGAGGTTCTTTATTTTATTGGTTCTTGCAACCTTCATCCTCTCCTTTCCCATCACCCTCAGCCTCCTCAACCAGCAGGCAAAACAAGAATTCCAGACTCAAGATCAAGAACCTTCCTCGCAGATCGCAAGCGGTGGTGAGGAAGTTTCAGGATCGCGAAGAGGACACTGTCCTAGTCTTGGAGACACCAAAAATTGTCTAACTTGGTCGTGTGACGGTAATGACCGAGTAGCTGAAGGATTTTCAACATCGTATCGTGAGTCTTGTGACCCAAACGAATGCAGACCAATAACTGACAGAATTGTAGCGTGTTTTACCACTGATAGCGGAAATTTGGGATGTAAAGAACATAAAGAATGCGGAGATGGTTTTTGTCTTAAGAGCTCTTTCGGTTCTGCCAATTATTGCTTCCAAGGAGGAGGCGGTGAGGGAACTGTATGTAGAGACTACACCGGAGGAGATGTAGGCGCAGTTTGCAGCTCGGGAAATTGCGAAAATGGACGCTGCACTTCTACCGGAGGCGGAGGATCACCAGATTATTGCGCTGGCGGTGACCGAACCAATTGTGATGAAATTCGTAACAATCCTGAATATTGCTCAGATGCGGAAAGAACATGGTATCTTGCAAATTGTCAAGGCAGTGGCGGAGGCGGAGGACAAGCATGCACACCGGGATCTAGTTCACAATGTAGCGGAGGAACAGTGTGTACGCTTGACGGCAAGGGGTGCTGCCCGCTCCCTTATAAATATGCCTGCAATGGTACTTGTTCTGAAACTCCATGCGATGGCGGTGGCGGAGTGACACCCCCTCCTTCCGGAACCTGTAGCGCGGGTACTACAACATCCGCCTCGGTTTGTCCCAACTGGGATATTGCTCCGGGACAAGACTTTTATCAATATCCAAGCTCTTATGATAGTTCACCATCGCCTAATGCAGACGAATGTAAGTATGCTTGCGACGCAGATAATAACTGCCGCGCATACACATGGGTTCCTGCGGGACAAGCAGGATCATATCAAGGACAAAATACTTGTTATCTTAAGGCAGTAATAGAGCCAAGGTTTCAGAATGCTGGTACAGTAGCAGGATATAAGGCTAGCGGAACCAGTGGGGGCGGCGGCGGCGGCGGGGGCGGGGGCGGCGGAAACGTGCAATATAGTCTTGCTCTAACCGCTACTCCATCTCAGTTGAAGCCTGGCGAAAAAACTAAGTTGTGCTATACGCTGACCCCCAAAGATGTTCCTTTCCGGGCCAAACTTTTTTCTTCCTCAGGAGGTGCATTCTCTCTAGTTTCTGAGTGGAATGATAATGGGTCTGGCGGAGGGGATTGTGTTGACGTTCCGATTAATTCGAATGCAACAGCAGGAACAAGACAGCTTAAAGTGGAAGCCCATGTTAATAATTCAAAAGTTGCAGAAAAAACGGTTTCTATAACCATCGCGAGTAGCGGCACGGGAGTCACCCCGCCTACCGCAACTAATACGCCGACAGCAACAAAAACCCCTACCCCAACGCCCACAAAAACCCCGACTCCAACCCCAACCAGAGCTCCCACGGCTACTAATACTCCAACAGCAACCAGAGCTCCAACTTCTACTAATACACCGACACCTACAAGCGCCCCAACAGGAGGCCAACCTACTGCTACTCCTACCCTTGCGGCTGGGGAAACTAGGCTCACTATTGGGATAAGTCTGCCGGGTATTGGACCTAACTCCGCAAGTGGTCAAAATCCAAATCCTGTAAGACAGACCATATCTATCGAAGTGGCAATTTTTAACACTCAAGGGAGTAAGATTAAAGACGCTGCCGGTACTCTGAATTATCGGCCCGTAGGATCTGGATTTGTGGGAGATGTAAATATAGGAAGTATTGCAACAGGCGCGTACACTGTAAAAATAAGGACGAATAACACCCTTTGGAAAGCCGTTTTGAAGCAAATCGTCTCACAGCAAACTACTGTGGTTGAAACACCACTCGTGACAGGTGATATTGATCAAAATAATGTTCTTGACCTTGCTGACTACAACTCCGTTGTATCATGTGTCAGAAACGCGTCTTGCGCAAACCGCGACAGAACAGACCTTAACCTTGACGGTCTTGTAGATGAAAAGGACCTGAATATTCTTCTTTCTCACTTCTCAAAACGGCAAGGCGACTAACCGCTTCGCGCAGTATCCAGTATCCTGTATCCAGTATTAAGTATGAATAATACTGGATACTCTATACTCGATACTCTATACTGATACCGTGGATTTAATTCATGCTATATTGCTGGGGATTGTTGAGGGGATTACTGAATTTCTTCCAATCTCCTCTACCGGCCACCTGATTTTAGCTTCGAATTTATTGCGTATCGAACAGACCGAGTTTGTAAAGACATTCGAGATTGCCATCCAGTCAGGAGCAATCCTGGCAGTTATTTTTCTGTACCGCCGAACAATCTTTGCAAAGCAACTCTTTGCAAGGGGAGGCCTTGCATGGGTTGTTTTGACGGCTTTTATTCCAACCGCATTAATAGGATTTACCTTATACAAAAGCATCAAACAATATCTCATTGGCAACTCGGAGGTGGTTCTTGGGTCTTTGTTCCTAGGCGGAATCGTTTTAATTATGATCGAACTCCTCTTCCGAATTCAAAACTCAAAACCTAAAACTAAAAACAGTCAGTGGTCAGTTGTTAGTAGTCAGTTGTCTTACGAAAGAGCTTTCGTAATCGGTCTTTTCCAATCAATCTCGATGATTCCCGGCGTCTCCCGGGCGGCGGCAACTATCATTGGCGGACTACTGGTAGGTCTGCCAAGAAAAACCGCAGTAGAATTTTCATTTTTGCTCGCCGTACCAACCATGATTGCAGCAACGGCTTTAGATCTGAGACAAACTAGTTTTGCATTCGAATCGAATCAGTGGGCGGCATTATCAATTGGTTTTATCACCTCATTCATTGTTGCGCTAATTTCAATCAAATGGCTCCTAAAATATGTCCAGACAAATAATTTTATTCTATTTGGAGTCTACCGAATAATAGCTTCAGTACTTTATTTATTTTTGGTTTTGTAGAGGGGATCTGAATTGTTGAAAAAACAACTATGAAATGGTACAGTCAACCAGTATGCTTGAGCACAAAGTTGGCGGACCAGAACAGGAACTTCCAGGGCAAAATTCTTTTCTTCTATTTCTGAATGAAAATCAACCTTTGGTAAATTCTCTCGTTGAAGTATATCAGGATTTTAAAGTGGAACAAGACGGCTGGAAGCCAATCTATCAGACTCTACTTGAAGATAGTGCAAAGTTCATCGTGGACAATACACCACACCGTCCTGAAACAGAGGAAAGATTTAGACAGTGGTATATAAGAAACAACATGATTTCTACTTTTGGAATTGGTGTCAATAGTGAGTTGATAAGAAACAGAAGGCAAATGAGACAAAACGCCGAGGACGAACCCTTAAACAAGACGCCTGAGGGGCAAGTGTTAATGACCCGAATGTTTGATTTTAATGATGATTACATAGAAGCGGTTGATCCTATCCTTACGATTTATTACCAAAGAAAAAGAGATGTCCGGGAGGCTATTTACTTTCATTTGATATCAGACATTGCACACGTTCGCGGGTTTGGAGACTTTCTGGAATCTGACGCTTTTAGAACTGAGAGGCAAAGATATCAAATCCTGCTTAGGGCGATTGCAGAATCTGAAATACTGGGTGATTCAAAGAATAGACTTACTGACGCTGTAGAGAATGCTATGGTCAAAAGAGAGAAAGAAACACCAACGTTGGATATTTTCTCTTCGTTTCTCGCCGAAAAAAGCAAAAAAGCAGGGCAACAATGGTCTTGGATAGCTTTTGCCGCAAGACTTAATGGTATTAGCTTGGAAGATCCAAATGATCAAAATCTCCAAGAAGCCGCGCGATTATTTATAGAAAACTTCCCGATTCCGGAGGATTTAAGGAATGATTATGCTCAACATTCATTACGATTAATCCGCGATGCATTCCACCAAGTAAAAAGAGGGCTATCAAGATTCTCTCCCAAGACAGAAAGATTATCTGCCGAGAGTCCTCTGGCGCAAAATAGGAGGGCTGCAAGAGAAGATGCAAGAGCTGGACGTCATTCTCCTGTTACCGGAATAAATTATATAACAGAATATCTGGACGAGGCTAGCGAGGAACCGCAAATCCCCTATTCTATTGCTATTTTAAAAGATGGCCAGTATGGGTACTCTGCTTTGGTCTTGGATGAAGCCTCAAGGAAAGATTATGCAGTTGACGTTGCCGGTGGTTTGGCTAAGGGAGATCAAAGGATAGTTCGGGATATAGAAATAATACTTGCGGAATTGAGATCTAACCCTTATGGCTATGGCATCAAAAAGGTATCTGATGGTGAGATTGGGATTGGCGCAAAAAGTCTATCCTTGAGACGTCTTGCTCCTGATAAGAGGCCAGGATTGCGTTATGAGCATGAATTAACACGTGATATAAGAGTGGTTTTTGCAATAGATAGTGGCACAAGACAAGTTGTAATAGAAGGTATTTACCCTCATCCGGAGTTTGATAAAAGATTCCCATAGGCCACAACGGATTAGAATAAGGGAGGAGATTAAGTTTGTCTAGCTGTTCGCGGCCATGTACTCTTTGGCCTCTTGGTATTTAGCGCCATCTATTTTACCTGTTCGATGGTAATAATCTAAGAGTTTCGAAAAACCCGACGCTGCATGAAGTCTATAGCCTACGTCAGCTAATTGCTTTGATCCGCCCTGTTCACGATCTACGAGAACAACAACATCTCGAACAACTAAACCAGAGCTCTCTAGAGTATTTATTGCTTCAAGCTTACTATCTGCCTGTGTTACTAAATCGTCCAGTAATAAAACTGTTTCACCCTGATTTATTGGAGTCATAAAGTTGCCTGGGATCCCATGCCCGATTTTCTCTTCCTTACGAAGGTATATCTGCGGCGTTCCTGTCTCAAGAGAAAATGCAGTCGCTAAAGGATTACCTGCCTCAGGAATACCCATAACTACATCATAATGGCCTGCTTCTTTGGCAACTTGGGCATAAGCCCGCGCTGCCTGTTTCATTACCTCAGGATATCGAGGCAAAACTCTTAGGTCAACGTAATAAGGACTTAAAGGAGCCTCGGGATTCCTTTCGTGTAGTCTCAAACGAAAAGCTCCAAATTTAATCGCTCCAACTTCGAATAGTGAATCAGCTAACGCCTCTTGGGTTGGAGTTAGGCCTTCCGGATGTTGCGGACTATTTCTTGCTTCGAGTGTCATTTTTGTAAATCTATGCGGCCGCGAGTTGAGAAGTTAGTTCAATAGCAGCCTGCCTCATATCTGGCGCTCTATAAATTCCGCTTCCAACAATCGCATGCCAATTATTACCTGCGACTTTACCGGTTTCTGAAATGGTGCCACCTTGTGCAACAAAACCTGGAGCGTATAGGGTGAAATTATCCTCTCCTAGGATATCTTCGAGCAAGCCTCTGTATTGATTGACGAAATCTGTTTTATTGCCTGGAACTACAAAGTCTCGAACTCCCATTTCTGCTGCCAAAGTGTAAATTCTTGCGGGCGCATCGTCAGCAATATAACCCCCTTCGATTGCAAGAAATTTTGGATGAGTCATGTGGCCACCAACTAAAACTGTAATTCCAGAATCCTGGAGGGCCTTGGTCCATTCGGACTGAGTATTTGGGCTTGAAAATGGAAATAGGATTGCAGCTTCAACTCCGGCCTTTTTCAATCCATCAGCGAACTTTATTCCCAATTCTGGAATATCGTTGCCGCCTTTTTGTTGGTCAAAAATGAATGGTTTGTCTGTATATTCTCTTCCTCTTCTCATGACCTCGATAAGACCGTAAGGGTTAGCTAATTCAATACCTATTTTATATCCACCAATTCCTGGGATATCTCCTGTCTCCTTGACAACCTTTTCAAATATATCTAATTCACCCACGTCGCAAGCTGGAATAACACTTCTTTGAAGAGGAATTAACGGCTTTCTTTCCGATTGTGTTTGATCTTGGGGTGTTGGAATTTCTGGATTTGTCATTTTTAGGAATTAGACTTCGGTTTTGGCTTGGATGCCTAATAAATATAGGACTGCTTCCTTCTTATAACGGCGGTCGCCGCGGGAGTTAATACGGATTGCCGGCAGTTTTCCTCTTTTACCCCATCTTTTAATAGTTAGCGGGGAAACACGCAATATTTGTGCAACTTCACGAACTGTTAGTAGATCTGGAAGGTTGTCAATTGATATAGTTTGCTGTGGCATACTACTTGGTATTACTTACTAAATGTATAGTATATGAATAAAGACTAGCAAACATAATCAAACTTGTCAAGGTACTAAAATTACTTTAGGCCACTTTTATCGAATTATGGGGTATGAATTAAGAATTAAGAAATGAGTCTTTTAGGAAAAAAAGCTACCCATGATTGGTAATTCATAATTCCTTATTCAAATTATAGTTGAGGCTAATTGAGGGCGCCGCCCCAGAGGGGCTCTGCCCCGGAGGGCTAAATTTTAACTTTGCACTTTAAACTTTTAACTTTTTTAGACGGCTATTAAGTGCTTCTAGCAAAATTAGGCCCCCAAAACGCCAAATTTGGAGCTGGCGCCAAAAACGATTAGGCTCTAAAATTAGCCTGAATAACCATTCGAGCCCAATCAGCCTCAAAAACTTTGGGGCGCGTGGAATTCTGCCTGAGATAAAATCAAATGATCCGCCTACTGCCATTATCACTGTTGCCGGAATTTCATCTTTGTGTTTTATAATCCAGTGTTCTTGTTTTGGAAATCCGAGTGCTACAAAAAGGATATCTATATCAGATTGAATCATTTTTTCCCTGTTGTAAGCGTGAGAAGCATATCCGACACGCAATTTTGGCCATTTCTTCTTTAAGCAATTGGCTGCATCCTCTGCTACACCCTCCTGACCCCCATAATAGCCCGTAATGACGGGCCGATTTGAAATACTTTTCACGAGTTTTTCCATGAAGTCGACACCGGTAATTCGTGCGTAAATCGGTTTCCCCAGGAGTCTTGCCGCCCACAATATCCCTGCCCCATCCGGGAGGCTAACCTGGGCTTGGTTTAAAACATCTCGAAGTTTTTTGTTTCTTGCTGCAGCAGAGACCTGCTCCGGGTTGGGGGTAAAGAC
>CAYIRD010000007.1:0-5184 GCA_964365755.1 uncultured Gammaproteobacteria bacterium
TAAATCAAATTCTGCCCGATTTAAAGAAAGTTTGTGAGCCACGAAAAGGGTGGAATCCCTCAAGGGTTGAGATGCTAATGTGCTACCACTCATTTGGACATTTAAATATGTTTATGACAGATGCAGATATACCAAAATCTATATCTCTTTGTGAAAAGGAGGGAAACAACAACAGAGAGAATATAGAATTGTGCATACAAGGTATATATATGGAAATATTTCAACACTTGGAGCCGGAAGACGTTGCACTGGTTAAAGGTATTACCCCTCCAAAGGAAAAAGTTTTCGATTTTTGCAATCAATTCATTGGGCCTTATTCAAATTTTGCAAAAAACACTTGCATTAGAGAGGCATGGCCGTTATGGAAAAATGAGATTATAGAGCCTGAGGGCCTTGTTAAATTCTGTTCTTACTTTAATGATAGCGTTGAGAAAAGCAGGTGCTATTTTAGTACTTTGGGGATGATAGTGTTGATTCATATTCTTAGAGGTGACGGTACTGGGGAGCTTATAAAATACTGCAGTGAATTGCCGCAAGAATTTGGAATAAAATGTTTTGGTTATGTCGCAGCAACCATAATTCGGGTTGACCCGTATTATACCAACCAGGCTATCACGGTTTGCGAGAATAATGGCAGCCGGATTATAAAAAATGATTGTTATAATTTTTTGTCCTATTTTGCCGATCTGAATTTCAGAGAAGAATCAAAGGAGTTCATCAATTTTTGCAACTCGTTCCCCGATCAATGGGATAGAATCTGTTTAGGAAAACAATTTGACAGGTCAGTGATTGATGTTGGGATTCCGATCGTAAACTAGATGAACTTCCTACTTGAACCCCTAGGTTAAAAATAGTATTATATTAAGTTAAAGAAATGCAGGAAAAATTAAATAGGAGAATTTCCAGAAGAGAGTTTCTGGCTCGCGCCGTAACTGTAGGAGCTGGTGTTGGGATGTTAGCCTGCGGATCAGGAAGTGAATCGATTGTAGAGCCAGCACAGACTTCTCCCCCCTCGCCAGAGGTAAATCAGAAATTGGCGCCTCAAGAAAAAAGAATACTATCCTACGCCCAAGAAGTTCTAAGGCCGGAGTTTATGCCACAAACCCTAGATGTAATGATAGTCGAACCTTATGAAGGGCGAGATGATCAAAAACTCTATAGAACTGGGGGTAGGACACAACAAGGGATAAACGTAGTATTGCTATATCTTGAAAGCGTAAAAAGCAACAGGTTTAAAGAAGACGGGCTCCCTCTTGATATAACTTTGTCAGTTTATTACCAAGGAAATTTCAACGCTGAGCCTGTTAAGATACAAGAGCTTTTTGACAGACATTTTATTAAAGCTTCACAAATTGGGCAATCTTCACTCGACAACTTTCCCGTACCTATTGGAGGGACGATTGGATCAGCATGGGAAACAGTATGGGATAATCAGAACCGTACAAAAGACTCAAGATGGTTTCTTAAATTTGAAACCAAAGATTCTCAAGGGAACGTTGTACCTAGGTTTGTTGTATCAGCAACAAAAATCTATAAAGATAACCCACTTTACGAAAAGAACACAGCTTTTGAAAGAAGCTAGTAAAAATTCCTTGCCGTCAAGTTCAATATTTTTAATTTTCACTTACATAGCGACCCATTCTAAAATTGACAAAATAGTCCTATAGTGATATATTCCCATTATGGATCCTAAAGAGTCCCCTTCAAGTAATATAACAAGGAGAGAATTTTTAAAGCGTGGCGCAAAAAACGCCATAGGACTAGGGGGTATTGCATTGTCCGGAGGTAAAAGCGAAGCACTTAGACGCGGACTTGAGAATATAGCAGGAGTTGGAGTAATTGGGCGCGGCTTGGAGGCGGCTGTAGGGTTGGCAGGAATTACTATGGTCAGCTGTAGTAGGTCTCAAAATCATGATTCCGATCCCGCGTCCTCAGGGAATCCTTATCAGGGGGCCGAAAATGGTGTTGGGAACAACACTGAAACAACACTAGAGAGCTCTTCTAAGCTAAAACCTTCTGTAGAAACAGACATTCGAACTGAAATTATTTACGACTTTGCACCTAACGTTCCTCAGCCAGATAAAGAAACTTTAATGGAAGCAGCGGAAGGAGCAATCAATTTTTACCGCAAGGCTCTTGGAGTGTACGCCCGCGGTCCTATATTTTACTTTGTCGATTATAATCCGAGCGATTTGTCTACAGCCCACGTTAGTGGTCGTGCGGTAAGATTTAATACAGCGGTATGGGAACAGCGAGAAGAAGCGTTGAGAAAACAAATAATATACCATGAGTATTTTCATATAATGCAAGAAGCGACAACCAGAAAAACAATAGATGTTACTAATAAGAATAGGTTCGGCGATGTTGTTATGAGCGAAGGAATGGCAGAATACGCAAGTTATATGGGAATTATCGATGCAGGATTAATGACTTACCAAAAAGCTAAAGATATTCAATTAGGATGGTTAAAAAATTCCCCAAAATTACCACATATTGGTTCTCTTTCCTATAGAAACAGAGGAGCATACACGCTTGGTTTTTTCGTCATAGATTTTCTTGCGGGAGAAAGAGGTATGGAAGCGGTAAAAGATTATTTAAAGAATGCCTATAATTTACCGTGGGAAGAAGCATTTCTTAAAACCTTTGGTATGAGTAAAGAAGAAGGCTATAATAAGTTTGAAAGGGAATGGAGAACAGTTAATAAAGTCTAAAACTTGACAATATATTCTTTTGGCCCTTAACATTAATTAATGGACCAAGAGACAACCGAGCAAATCCCTCCTGTAGAGGACGAAACAAAACAAGCTTCATCAGCCTTTAAACTGTTATCCATAGAAATTTTTGTAGTAGGCATAATTTCTATATTAATCCTTAGTATCCTTAATTACTTCAATATCGTTTCCACCTCAAAGATCTTCCCAAAAGAACTCGATTGGCTTCCAGAGAGAGAAAATCCCGACAAAATATCTTCGATTCCTAAGCCAACCCCCTCTATTACACAGGAAACCAGCATGATTTCTTATGCAAAAGAAGTCTTAAGACCAGAATTTATTCCCAAGCTAGCACCTGCATCTATAGATTATTATAGAGATCAGAGATATTTTAAGATGGAACATTCTAGAGGAGGAGCAAGGGTCGATATCCTATACTTTGAAAGTTTAGATGGGTTACCTATGGATATTAATGTGTCCATATACAACCAGGGAATTCCGGCTATTAAAAAAGATAATTTCCTGCCTTTTTTGGAGAAATATTTTATTTATGCGCCTGAAACTACACCCTCAGACATTGAAAGTTTCACCATAGATGGTGGAGGATCGGTATTGGAAACGGTCTGGGATAATCCTGATGGGACAAAAGAATCAAGATCTATCCTTAGATTTGAAACATGGAGAGAAATAGAGGAGCCGGTTACTTTTATTCAGGCCTGCAGACTTTTTCAAGAAAATCCTTTATATTCAAAGAATACCTGTTTTGATCGCGAATTATGAGAAAATTAATGCCCGTTATTCTAACAGCGTTTATAATCCTAATTTCCCCATTAATATTGTCTATATTTTCTTCTAAAGGTAAAGCAAGAGCTATTCCTTGTTATGATTGCAATCCAATTGGTCAAGGCGGCTACTATGACCAAGGCTCCTACGAAGGTGGCCCCTACGAGGGAGGCCCCTACGGAGGTGAGGGAGGCCCTTATGAGGGAGGCCCTTATGAGGGAGGCCCCTACGGAGGTGAGGGAGGCCCCTACGGAGGTGAGGGAGGCCCTTATGAGGGAGGCCCCTACGAGGGAGGCCCCTACGGAGGTGAGGGAGGCCCCTACGGAGGTGAGGGCTACGAAGGATACGGAGAGGGCTACCAAGGCTATGAAGGCTATGAAGGCTACCAAGGCTACGAAGGCTATGAAGGTTATGAAGGTTACGGGACGCCTTGTGCGGCGCCCACAATTTTGACGCACTCGGATACTAATCAGGCGGGTGGGGGAACCGTCACATTTTCCTGGGGTGCTGTTCCAACAGCCGTTCAGTATAGAGTTCAGAGACAAAATCCTGATTTAAGCTGGACGACTATGCAGACTTCAACAAGCCTGACTTACACTGGAGCGGACGGAAGTGATGACCCCCAGTGGAGAGTTAGAGTTCAAACGGAAAACGGGTCAAGCTGTAGTGCTCCGGGAGACTGGCGTACTTTTGACCCGGGTGGAGTTCTCCCACCTACACCAACACCAACTCCTACGCCACCACCATCTTGTCAGGTGACAACTAATCCTTCCGTCCACAACTTGAGTGTGGGAGGAACAGGAGCCGTAAGCGCAAGCGTTACTTCAGGTCTTGGCTCAGCGTCTGTCCTGCAAATGCGTTTTGGGTCTTACAACACCGGTATTGCTACAGTTAATCCAACGAGCGATTCAGGTTCGCCCTATTCAACAATAGTTACGGCTGTTGCGGGCGGATCAACAGCGGTTTGGGCAACAGCAGATCTATCAGATGGCCGTACATGTCAATCCACCGGCACTACTGATACAGACATAAATGTGTCAGGGTCTCCACCCACACCTACCCCGACACCTCCAGGTCCTGGTGTTTGTGCGGCGCCGACGATTCTGACGCATTCTGACACTAATCAGGCGGGTGGAGGGAATGTTGAATTTACATGGTCTTCTGTCTCCGGCGCAACTCAGTATACGATTCAAAGACAGGCAAGCGGCGGAAGCTGGTCAACTCGAGGCACCACGAGTTCCACGAGTTGGGGGCCTGACACTGATGGATCTTCTGACCCTGACTGGCGCATCTATGTCTCAACATCTAACGGCAGCTGTACTGTTCCTGGAAACAATGTTACTTTTGACCCAGGAGGTGTAGTTCCAACCCTTACGCCTACGCCAACCCCAGGCCCCGGTGGTCCTACACCTACCAACGCGCCCGGAACATATTCCATTTCTGGAACTGTCTATAATGACGCAAATGTGAACGGGGTTAAAGATCCTTCAGAAAACGGAATGGTTAATTTAACCGTTACCATCCCAGGTGTTGGCTCAAAAACAACAAGTCTTTCCGGGGGATATTTATTTACCAGTGTTCCAGCCGGAAATTACACCGTGGATCTCACTCCGCCTGCGGGTTATGTAGTAAACGTGCCCGTACCCGAGCCCACAACAGCCACTGTTGGACCCAATGCAACAGTTAATTT
>CAYIRD010000007.1:5194-19348 GCA_964365755.1 uncultured Gammaproteobacteria bacterium
TAATTTTGGAATAAATAATAACCCGGCCTGTTCAGACGGTGTCGACAATAATGGAAATAGTCTTATTGATGCAGAAGATCCCGTATGCCACAAGGACGGGGATCCTGATAATGACAATGACGGAATCATTGACCCCAATGACCCAGACGACGACAATGATGGCATACCTGACGGTTCAGATCCTGATGACGACAATGATGGAACCCCTGATGTCTCAGATCTAGACACACCTCCAGGGGGGTCTTATGACCCAAATTCGTCAGCGGAAGGGGGAGGAGGTGCCTGTGGAACTGTACTTTCAGGAACCGTGTATGAGGATGCGGGAGGAAACAGATGCGCTAGCGGATCAATCCCGTACGGCGCGACAGCAGGCTCAAATGATTTAGTCCTAAGAGGTGTTTCAACGGATAAAAGGGATGGGGGACAAGTAAATGTTCTAAAACCGGCCGGAGTTGTGGCGGGAGACTTCTTGGGAGTCTGGATTTGCCATGATAGATCAAGCGAAACAATTTCTCCCCAGCAATCAGGCTGGACAAATGCAGGAGTAGGGCAGCAGGATGAATCTACATGCTGGCTTTACTACAAAAACGCTGGGGGGTCAGAACCATCAACTTATCAGTTTCACTTTGGCGATCCTGATGATGCATTTGTTGCCGTGATGTTTGCCTACTACAACAGCGGCGGAGGAAGTGTTTCCTATGATAACGGGGTAAACCTTTATAAACCAGGCAGTTCTTCAACTACAACCCTTCCGTCTATCACTACGGCAAATAATAACTCAATGCTCTTGGGATTTGTAAACAATGAAGACTTAAGTTCCGACAATCAATGTTCATCATGGGCCGCGCCGCTAACAGAACTTGCGGACATAGGTGCATCGGGCAACACTGCCGCAGCTTTTGGCGCGGGGGTGCAAGGTACTGCCGGCGCAAGCGGAACCAAAAATGTGACCTGTTCATCAAGCGACGGAGGCGGGTATATAGCCGCAATATATGGATCAGGGTCAGTTTCAGGCGGAGGTGACACTGCAATTGTTACCATCTATAGCGGCGGGATCTCGGCAGGTTTTGACGATACAGATAGTGCCGGAGCTTATTCCGCAACCGATACCCTCTCTTGCGGAAACAGAACTTCCGTAATCTCGAGTGTCCCTGGATTCCATATTAATGCGGTGCGTTTTGATGGGGGTGCGTGGGTCGCAAGTGGATACTCAGGATTTACTTACGGACCGTTTAGTCTTTCTTCAAGCCATACGCTCGACTGGTGCATCTCAGATATTGGTCCATGGTTTCAGACAACAACAGGCGATATCCGCATGAATACAATAACAAATAGCGTACCTGAGGGAGAATACGCATCAACCGATGTTAATAACCCGTCAGTCTTTTACTCCTCGAATTTTGCATCCGAATTTGGTCAAGGCAGCACATCAACAAAAGGCTGGAAGGTTGAGGACGAGTACACTTATGAGGATGATTCAAGAAACAGAAATGGAAGCATGTCCTACTCATTCTATATGAATAGAATACAACAGGAGAATGTAACAGCCAATAGTATTCCAGGCTGCGGAGGAACTGGGGATTGCGTAATCGGAATCTCAAATCTTTCGACCGGTGCTTACCATCTTAATGGCAACTTAACTATCACATCCTATTCACATCTAGGAGCCGGGGCGCGGGTACTGCTTCTTGTTAACGGCAATGTTACCATACGAACTAATATTAGTGTTCCAGCCGGCGCTCTCTTAATCATTGCCGCCAAAGGTAATACAACAGTTGACCGTACAATTGGAGCTACAGACCCATCAAGCACAACTGCTAACATAAATGGAATTTTGACATCAGAGGGGAACATTGTACTAGACGGAACAAACTGTTCAGGTGGAGTTCCTGACAGAAGATTAAATATTGCGGGCACTCTAATTACCAACTCGCTTAAACCGTTCCAATCAACCGGAGGAGGAAGCCTTGTTAACAATAGATCATTGTGTCTTTCAGATCGCGATTACCCAAGTCTTTATGTTTCGTCAAGATATGACTTTGTAACCCAATTAACTGATTTCTACAAAACCGCCTATACGAGATGGCGAGAATTAGCCCCGTGAGCGAAGCTCACGGACTACTGACAGTTGACAACTGACCACTGACATGAAACATTTAAGAAGTGGCGCAAAAATTCAGATTTAGAAATTTTCAAGTATATAAGGACGCTCTGCAGTTCAGAATTCGAATTAAGAAATTAGCGTATAAGTATTTCCCTTCAGAAGAAAAGTATCTTCTCGTTGATCAGATAGTTAGGGCTACTAATTCAATAATATTGGCCATTGCAGAGGGAGCAGACCGATCAACTGATAAAGATTTTGCTCTGTTCCTGAATCGTGCTCACACCTCTTTATGTGAAGTAGTATCTTGTCTTGACATTGCCTTAAGCGATAAATATATCAGCATTTCTATCCATGAGGCTTATCTAGAAGAAGCGCGAAGCTTATCCGATCAAATAACCGCTTTTAGAAGAAAACTGCTTATAGACTCCTCAAGGTAATTTGTCAGTTGTTAGTAGTTAGTTGTCAGTTGTTATTTGTTGTATTTACTCATGTAGCTTTCGAGGCCGTGTTTGAGAATCAACTGAACAGTGCGAACTGTTTCTTTTATCATATGCCTAATATCATTTCTTTCTTTTGCCGAAAAAGGGGCCAGAACATAACGGTCTAAAGAACTTTGAACTTTGAACTTTGAACTTTGAACTTTTGTGGGACTGCCGATCCCAAGTCTTATCCTTAAGAATTTATCAGTGTTTAATGTGTCAATGATCGACTGCACACCGCGGTGACCGCCTGATGCTCCTCCAAAACGCACTCGAATTTTTCCAAATGGCAGATCTGAATCATCATGGATCACGATCATATTTTGAGGGTCGATTTTGTAGTAATTTAATACTTTTGAAATAGCTGTACCAGATTCATTCATAAACGTTGAGGGCTTAGTGAGCATAAGATCGGTAGCTCTTAGATATTTGATGTTGGATTTTAGATCTTTTTTTCCCTCCCAGAATGTTTTATCAAGAGGTTCGAATTTTTCCAAAAGCGCATCAAGCGCCAGAAATCCAATATTGTGGCGCGTATTTTGGTATTTTTCCCCTGGATTCCCCAACCCCACAATTAATTTCATAAATATTTTTATTTTTTGAATTTTGCTAAAAATGTATTCCTGTCCATTTGTGCCTGTTTTAATATGGAGTTTAATGTCCCGGGAGCTATTGGTTTGCTATGAACGGCAATTGTGATTTTTCTACCGTCAGAATGTATTAATCTTGCATGAGACCCGGTCTGTCTAGCAATGTCAAATCCTTGTTTCTCAAAGAATTTTATAAGTTTCAAAGGTTTAATTTGAGGCAATTTGGGCATTCTCAGGAATTCGAGCTTCAAATCTAGTCACAAGCGATGGAGTCTTCTCTATGGGGATTGCCTCGCCTTCCTGCACCAAAGATTCTAAGTGAAACTCGACAAGTTTTTTTATAGCATCTTGTACTTCTTCAAGAGAATCAGCATCTGTTGCTACTCCCAAAACTGGAACATAAGCACTATAGCAAGGAGTTTTAGTACCTGTTCTGAACTCTTTTTCTATAATAACTGTGTAATTAGCGACTCTCTTTTTCATGTATTGATTATATCATCTATGGTTAAAATATAAAAGACGATTATGGCGCGTGTTTTGGTATTTTTCTCCGGGATTCCCCAGCCCCGCAATCAGCTTCATCAACGAATATTATACAAAATAAGAACTTACTTTGTTGCTTAGGGGAAGTTGACCATATACAAATTGAGGTGCTATAATCACGATCAGTTTCATATTCTATGGATAACTCAAAATCTTCATTGCTTCAAAAATTTGCCCAGAGTGAAAAACCGAATTGGAAAGCAATAATTAAGGGCCACTTAGATAAGATTAAAGAAGAAGAAGCCCGCAATGAAAACTTCCTCCATCTTACTGCCAATGAATCTCAAATGTCAAAAACCGCCCGTTTGTTTTTAGATTCAAGGCTCTCTGAAAGATACTATGTAGGGGCAGGTAAGGATGATATCGTAGATTGGGGTATTTTCACCCAGCTAGGCTTTAAAGGAATTGCAGGACTTGTTACGGAAGCAGAAAACGCGGCAAAAGAGATGCTCGGGGCGAGCGTTATAAACTTAGGTTGTTTATCCGGTGTGCATGCCATGATGTGTGCTATTCTTTCAACGACTGAACCAGGAGACACTGTGATGACTGTCGATCACGATCATGGAGGGCATTTTGCTACAAGCGGTATTCTTAAAAGAGTAGGAAGAAATAATATATATGCTGCTTATAATCTTGGTGAGCTTAAGTTCGATGCAAAAAAAACTGTGCAAATTTTTAAAAGGGCAGGAGCAAAAGCTTTTTATATGGACGTATCATACTACGTTAATCCTCATAATCTGAGGGAATTGAGAGAAGCACTCGGTGAGAGCGCTATTATTATTTATGATGCAAGCCATACGATAGGGTTAATCATGGGACAAACTTTCCAATCTCCCCTTAAAGAAGGGGCCAATGTAGTTTGCGCAAACACGCATAAAACTCTCTCTGGTCCACAGAAAGGTATGATTGCATTTCGGGATAAAGCATTTGGGGAAAAAGCGAATGCTATTATCAAAGGTAGTCTCTACTCAAGTCTTCATACCCATCACATAATTGCCCTTGCAATTACTATTCTTGAATTAAAAGTTTTTGGAAAAGAATATGCTCAACAAATTATTGCGAACTCTAATGCTGTAGGCCAAGCATTTACCGATCTAGGCTACGATGTGCGAAGAGCAAATACCGGAAGATTTTCCGAAAACCATCAAGCTCATATTTTCATCGATGATAAAGGAAAGAGACTAGATCTCTACAAAAAACTCGTTGCCAACAATATTTCAACAAATTTTGATAACCCGCTAGGTGGCAGGTTATATATACGGATAGGCACTCAGGAAATAACAAGAAGAGGCATGAAGGAAAAAGAAATGCAACAAATTGCTTCATTTATCGACCGCTCATTTAAGGGCGAGGATATTAAAGAAGAGGTAATGATATTCAATAAACAATTTCCGAATATTTTATATTCTTTCGATCAATAAAAACTTACTTTACTAAAAATGAAAAAAAGACTATCTTCCTATTATGCCGGACACAATATCGGATTAAGCAAAAAAAATATAAACCGCGGGCGGATAATTAATTGTATTCGAGGAGAAAACCCAGTAAACGAGCCATTTTTTCCAAAAGAACTTATAAAAAATGTGGATTTTTTTCGTTACCCTGACCCCCTATGCCAAAATCTAAGAAAAAAACTTGCTCAGGATACAGGATATCCTCCAGACAACATACTTTGCACAAATGGTTCAGATGAAGCGCTTATATTATTAATGCAGCTATTAACTGTACCTGGCGAAGAAATTATTCTCTGTCCGCCAACGTTCTTCAATTATGAGCCTTTCGCAAAGTTTGCGAGAGCAAAAATTATCTCAATTGTAAGAAAAAGTGATTTCTCTTTAAATATGGACAAACTTCTATCCTCAATCACAAAAAATACCAAATTGATAGTTCTAGATTCTCCAGGAAATCCATGTGGCGCATTAATTGCAAGGAGAGATATAAAGCGATTACTGAAAACTGGAGTTGATGTGCTTGTTGACGAGGCATATTTTGAATATTGCCAAGAGACAGTTATTGACCTTGTTCGTATACATCCAAACCTTATTATTACCAGGTCATTCAGTAAATGGGCTGGCTTAGCAGGACTCAGAGTTGGCTACGTTGTAGCAAGAGAAGAGGTGATCAATGGCTTAGTACGTATAAAAGTGCCGTGCAACGTCAACGGCGTCGCGCAGTATTTTGCATCCTACGCTTTGGATCATAAAGACGAATTTATAGAACGGTTGAGAAAAATTATTGATTTACGGGAAAGAACAGTAGAAAGACTGAGGAAGTTCCCAGAAATAAAAGTCATTTCTTCACATACAGCATTCTTTATAATTAAATTGAATACTATTGGCAACTGTCAACAATTGCAAAAGTATTTGGAGGGGAAAAACATTCTCGTTATGGCGATAGATCAGGCGCGCCTTGAAAACAGTTTACGTGTTAATGTGGGGACCGAAGAAGCATTGGAACGATTTTGTTCTTCGTTTGAAAAATGGATGTCTTTACAAAAGGCCAAGTCCGTTGAAAACAGAAAGTTATGAAAGTAAAAATTGTTGAATTACATAAAGCAATGCGGAAAATTTTAATTGATAAGCATTTCCCGGCTTCTGAAGCTAATGATATAGCTAATGTTCTACTATATGCTGAAGTGAGTGGGAAAAATACTCAAGGTATTATAAAGTTTCTTGGTAATGAACCGATTCAAAATATAGTGTCCGAATATAAACCTAAAATAATTAAAGACACAAAATTATCCACCTTAATTGATGGAGGCCGCAATGCGGGAATTCTAGTAAGCGCAGTCGCAACAAGAATCGCAATTAAAAAATGTAGAGAGGAAGGTTTAGCTATAGTAGGAACAAACAATACGTATTCAAGTACAGGGGCGCTCGGATATTACGTAAATGAAATTGCCAAGAATGATTTTATAGGCGTTGTAATGTCAGGTACCCCCAAAGCGGTTGCTCCTTATGGTGGAATAGAGAAACTTCTTGGAATAAACCCGATAGCATTCGGATTTCCCACAGAAACTGATCCGATTATCTTTGATATGGCAACAGCGGCTATTACTTGGTACGGATTAGTGAGAGCGAAGATGTTAAGGGAAAGACTTCCTAGTGGTCTAGCTATTGATCGCAAAGGAAATGTGACGAAGGATCCGGAGGAGGCTATGAAAGGGGCAATACTAACCTTTGGTAAAGACTATAAAGGGTCTGGCCTAAGCATTATGATAGAAATGTTTACAGGACCGCTGTTGGGAGTGACATCTGATTCAAGGGGAAAGTGGTACAATGGAAGCCTATTCGTTGCTATTGACCCGAACTTACTTATAGGTAGAGACAGCTTTAAAAAGAATTCGTCCTTATTAATAGATAAAATCAAAAAGTCGAAACCAGGCAAAAACATTAAGAAAGTTTTAATTCCGGGTCAAAAAGCTTTAAAGCTAAGAAAACAGGTAGAACTTAGAGGCCTGGTAGAGGTTGACAGTAAAATATACAAAGAATTTATAAAGTTAATCTAATGAAGGAAGACAACATTATTTTATTTACTTAAAATATGCAGGAAGAAAGGGAGCCACACATAGATAAATTTGCATTTGTTGGGCCGGCCAGTGTAGGAAAAACAACAATTACCGAAATCTATAGGAGTAGATTTGCCAATAATCCTTATGTTGCCGTGTTGGAAGAGGGGGCGCATCAATTTTTTTTAGCAAATCCTCGCGTTGGAAAGGGTCCGATTCATGTGCTCGAAGTACAGGAACAAATACAGAAGTTTGTTTTAGAAAAAGAACAATCTGCATACAAACCCGGAGTGAGAGTTATTATATGCGACAGATCAGTTGTTGATCCAATTGTATACGCTCAATTTTATTTAGACAATGCGCAAAGCGTAGAAAGACTTTTCAATAACGTCAGAGGTTGGCTTCCTACATACTCAGTGTTCTTCCTGCTTGATCCTGCCGATGTGCTTCTCGAGGCAGGTCAATTTCGTAAAGAAAAACCTGACGAGAGATTAGCTATCTTTGAAGCATTCGGTGAATTTTTAGCAAAGCATAGTTTTCCATACAAGGTTATCTCAGGTTCCGTACAAGAGCGAGTTGCGAAGGTAGATACCATACTTTATCAGCATGTTGCCAATCATAAAATTTTTAACAAAACTAATGAAGAGATTGTTCGTGATAGCGACTCGATAGGAGGGGTATAAATATGAAAGATTATGTAATTTTTGCTACAGATCTTGCCCGAAAGGCAGGAACAATAATTACTGAAAACTTATCTTTGGGTATGAAGAAAGAACTGAAGAAAAAAGATAACAGTCCCTTCACCGCTTCTGATGTCTTTATTAATAATATGGTTATTGAAGAAATCGCCAGGGAATACCCAGAGCATAGCGTAATTGGCGAAGAGAAAAGTAATGAAAGAGATAGTGATTATGTCTGGGTTTGCGATCCGATCGACGGAACCATTCCTTTCTCTTCAGGAATTCCCATATCTTCGTTCTCGCTGGCATTAACTAAAAATGGCATCCCAATCATTGGTGTAATATATGATCCCTTCATGGATCGACTATTCGTAGCGGAAAAAGGAAGAGGTGCATGTCTTAATAACGAAAAAATCTTTATCACACAAGAAAATACTCTCAAAAATCAGCCAGTGTATATGGGATGGTGGAAGCATTCATTGTATGATCTTAGTCTTCTAAGAGGAAATTTATCAAAAAGAGGAATTAAGATCATGGACTTTTGCTCCTTTGCATATGCAGGGGCATTAGTTGCTGCTGGTGAATTTAGTGGTATTATTTTTGGGGACCGTTATCCGTGGGATGTAGCAGCCATGAAAGTGATTATTGAGGAAGCCGGCGGGAAATGTACTGATTTCACTGGAGAAAATCAAAGGTATGATGAGGAAACCAATGGCTTTGTAGCAGGTAATGTGAGCGTACACAGTGAACTTCTTAATCTTGTAAAAAAATTCGCAGTAAAAAACTAAACCTTTCGACCAAACTATTAGTCATGGTATAATCAGTTCCTTATGTATATACTAAAGGAGCCAGAATATTTCTCTTTCGAAAAAGCAGGGATTAAGGGGAAGATATTTCCAACACAGGATTTTACACTAAAAACGTCCTTTGTATTAGTTGAAACGGAAAAAGGACATGAAACAACGATCAGAGAAAAGCAATCCGATTTTATTTATTATGTTCTTGAAGGGGAAGGTGTATTTGTTATCAATGATATCAATGAGAAATGCTCCAGGGGAGACTTAATTGTGATACCGGCAGGAACCAAATTTACGTATAAAGGAAGACTTAAACTTTTGCTTTCTTGTGTTCCGCCTTGGAAAGAAGAGCAAGAAGAAACAATCTTTGAAGGAATAAAAATATGAGTGGAATAAAGGAAAACGGGTCAATAAAGCCTGATGTAATATTACTTTCTGCAAAAGATTATTTAGATATGTTGGAAGGGGCCAACAACGGCAGATTGGACATCCCTTTATTACAAAAGTTTCTGAGCACAATGCCTTCACACGAAGAGCCACAATCAAGATATCAAATGCATAATATAGTCGAGGCAGTAGGGGAACCTCAGAGATTGATCAGTATTATAGATTCAATACTCGGTAGTTTCGGAGAGTTAGAAGCGATAACTTTAAGATCATTTGGGCATAGTACCGGTATGGAGAGAATCGAGCTTGCTTCAGAAGGTCAATATAGTCTAAGGCTGCATTTTTGGATGCCCGGGAAGAATGAATCATTTACGGAAGATCCGCACAATCATGCCTATAATTTTAGTTCAAAAATTTTATCTGGTGTATTAGTTACGGACCTTTTTGCCCAAGGAGATGTAGGCGAAGAAATGGACATGTTTCAGATCGCGTCGCAAAATACCCAGAATAAGCCCACACCTGAACATTTAGGTAATGCAAGGCTTCAACCTGTTTCTACTCCGGGTGGCATTGTTTTTTCAGACTCCGATACAGCTTATACCATGTCACATGAAGTTATTCATAGAGTAAGACAGTACGATCCGACAATGCCTATAATAACGTTGAATATTCGAGGAGGCGCAATCGAGGGTCGATCCACCTTTTTTAGAGATAGAAGAGACCGAAACATCGATTCTACTCCTACACCTATAGACGTAGAGGCTAGATTAAATCTTTTGCGCAATATACTTATCAACAAGACATAGACTTCTCTGGGGTTACCAAGCCCCACAATCAATTTCATATTGGTTTAAAGTTTAAAATGCAAAATTCAAAGTTGCAATTCAAAATTCAAAATTTTAAACTCTCAACTGCAATTTTTAACTTTTAACCTTAAACTTTTAATTTATTTAGGTTTTCGCCACGGATTTGTTTTGAAACGACTTTTCCGTTCGAGTCAAACTTATATACATAGGCTTCGCCGGTTCCAATTTCAAGTTCTGATATTCGTTCGTCACTGATATTTTCGAGATATTTAACAAGCGAACGAATCGCGTTTCCTGAGGAGGCGATAATTACATTTTTTCCCTCTCGGAGCTTTGGTTCGATTTCACTTTCGTAATAAGGAATTGCTCGTTCGTAAACCTGTTTTAGACTTTCGCCCTGAGAAATAGGGTAGTCCCAGCCGCGGCGCAGCTTTTTGAACTCCTCATCTCCAAGTTCCTTTTGCACATCCCATTTGTTTTTACGGGTGTAAGTGCCATAGTTTCTTTCTCGAATAGCCGCATTTTGAGTTATCGCAATGTTTTGATTGGTAACTTTAAATATTTCTTCAAGTGTTTGAACAGAGCGAATCTGATCAGAAGAATAGGCAAAATCAAATTTGATATCTCTTAACTGTTCTCCGGTTTTACGCGCTTGTTCAAAACCTTCCTCGTTAAGCGGCGGATTGTCCCAGCCGGTCCAGAGACCCCTTTTGTTGTAATCTGAAAGTCCGTGCCGTACTAAAACTAAATAGGCCATAGTTTAGTATCGAGTATAGAGTATTCAGTATTCAGTATCAAGATTGTTAGCGTTTTGGGGATTTTTTGGTCTTTGTGGGAAATTTGGCAAAGAAATTGAGAGCCAAAAAAAGTCCAATGAGTCCAAGACCCGCTCCAATCATTGCGCGAACACCTAATTCGTCAAAATTTATCATTGTGATTCTTCCAACAGCTCTTCAATTCTGAGAGATATCATTGTAAATACAATAACAAATACAATTTCGCTTGTCAACACACGTAGGTCTTTTGTAGTTAAAGCCAATATCATAAAGCCCGCGGAAATATTAATAGACAAAGAGGAGAGGACTTTTAAATGGAAACGGCGAAGCTCAATCATATTCCTAAGAGATGTACAGAGTATAAGATTAAGTTGTTAATGGCACTTCCTAAAGAAAATCCGCCAATTGGGAAGAGTAGGAGAAAGAACAAAATAAATATACCAAATTGTTGAATTGATAAGTAAGATCGGGCTAAATCATCTGGCAAAATTGCAGCCAGAACCTTGCTTCCGTCAAGAGGCGGAATAGGGATTAAATTAATTATAGCAAGCATTAGATTATAAAGAACAACAAGATATAAAAATGAATAAATTAAAGGATCAAGCGGCAAAAACTTAATAATTTGGGCGGAGAGTAAAGCAAGAAATACGTTCGTCAAGGGTCCCGCAAGCGCGGTTAACGCCATGTCTTTTTTTGGGTCGCGAAAATGGAGCGGATTCACAGGTACCGGTTTTGCGGCTCCAAAAATAATCGGCGATCCTGAAAATACCAGCAGTGCCGGTAGTAGAACGCTCATAATAGGATCAAGATGGGGGATAGGGTTAAGCGTGAGTCTGCCTATGAGGCGAGGTGTTGGATCTCCTAACCTATCCGCAACAACTCCATGCATTACCTCATGAAGCATTGCAGAGAAGACTAATATAGCAAGAGGAATCAAAAACTCCATTTTTATATTATATCAGGAGTTTTTAGGTTTTTATTGGCCGAGGACGCATCCCGTAATATATTTCCCAAAATACATCTCCAGGACCTCTTAAGCGATCACTCGCTAATTTTTGTATAGCGTTGAGAATCCATCTGCTATTTCCATTTTGAGCTAGAGATCCTTTAAGATTCGTTACAGCAGCATTAAGCACTGTTTGTAATTCCCTAGCCTTTTTTTCAGAATATGGAATACGCTCTGACATGGTGACTTTCCTCAAAGATTCTAATTCCATACGTGTAAGGGGTACTCCAAGCTCCTCAAGTTCATATTGGCCGTTAAAGTCAAGGAGCGCTCCGGCAAGCATGCGTTGTTGTTCACGACTAAGTCTAAAAGGACTCATTTCTGACGTTTGAACTTCTGCTTCCACATCTTTTTCAAGTTCAAGCAAAATATCTTGTCCCGGTAATAATTCTTCCTCCTCAACATCTAATTCTTCGGGTCTTGAGGTCCCATGAACCGGAGGACTTGCCGAGAGGGCTGCCGGTTTGTCGATTACGAGTGGGACTGGTACTTCTTGTGGGCGTTCCCTAATTTGTTCAGAATCCACTGCCGAAAGTATTTTATTAATTGCTGATTCGGGTAACATTCCAAGAACTTCTGAAACATTATCTGCATCTATCCCAATTTTGCGTGCTGCTTCCATAATGACTCGGGCCTCTGCCGCAGATAGAGCACGACTTCCAGATGACGCTGGATCAAACCTGAAGAGCGGTCTATCATTAGGAGGAGAGAAATCGGACGCTTCTTTGTAAGTTTCTAATGCCGGTTCTGGAATAACCGTGGGTGCCGGCCCTGATCTTTTTTCCTCGATCCATTTTTCTCTTGGCCGGTTTCTTATCCAGTCCCTGTAAGGATTTACACCATCTTCCAAAACTGGCATGACCGTACTTTCGCTAGCCGGTTCTATTCTTGTATTTTCTTCAAGCGGAATTTGAACTACACTTTTATCAAACCAACTAATACGGCCTGCTTGCTGTCCTGTTGAAATGGTCATTATATTTCCCGGAAATTTTTCCTGCAGAGTATAAATAGCCTCCCTAATTGCCTTACGAATGCCAGTTGGAGACACAAGACCTAATGCCAATTGAATTTTAACCAGAGATAATGGCTCGGGGGAATTCTTAATTACCCTTAATACCCTTTCTTCGGCTGGGCTCAATTCAATTTCTTTTTGTGAGCCTTCCATGTCTTTATCTTCATGTGGAGACTCAGTCTGCAACTCATATTGACGGGATTGAGCCAAAAAAACTTCACCATCTTCGCTCCGCCAACGTTTAATTACCCCTTCAACCCGTGAAAGAGCACCGTTTATCCTTGTATCCTGTTCTCCTAGTTCTTCCGCCGGTTTCGCTTGCAAGTCTTTGTAAACCGTCAGATGTGTCTTGCATAGGTACAGGGGCCTCCAATTGTTCATTTGGTCTATTGGCAGCCGCCCGGGAGTCACCATTGGGGGACTGTTGCCCATAGCGACGATTCACAAGTTGCTCCACTCGCGTCAGGGCCTCGTTAACCCTAATATCTCTTATTCCCTCATCAACCTTTAGTTCAAGACGCGTAAGCGCAGGAATATATCTGTCTTCGAGCCAGTCAATGAATCTATCTTTCCTTCTTATTAAGGCAGTATTTGCCTTTCCATATTTTGGCAGAAAGTGACTCTTATATATCGGACTTTCGTTGCCATTTTCTTGTGAGAGAATTTGTTCGGCTCCCTGTCTATATCTAGCCAATTTTTCTTTTCTTTGCTGAAGTTCTGGAAGAGTGGGTGTTGGGAGCTCCGTAATGACCATTTTTGGTAATTATAAAACCAAATTAATTATAGCAATTAGAATTACTTTTTCAATAATCAATTACTCAATCTTCAAGAAGGTAGTTTCCTTAACAGTTTTATATTTTCACGGAGCGTTGAAATTAAGTTTGGAATCTTAAAAAAAGCTGATTGGCCGTGGCGGCGGGGGTAGTGATGGACAGGGATTTCAGAGAACTTTGCACCCTGCTTTTTTAGCTTCATAACAAGTTCTAGGCAAATGGCGCCGGATTTAGATTCGAGCTTTATCTTATTAAACAGAGAATTTCGAATCAGCCTAAAATCGCAATCCACATCCCTGATCGGAATAAGATAGAGCGCATGGAGAATTCGGTTGTAGGCAAAACCTGAAATTTTGCGAATAAGATTATCGTTGCGGGCCATTTTGTAACCATTGACGATATCAATCGTGGGAGTTAGTTGTTCAACAAGATCTCTGAGCTCGGAGGGGTCGTATTGGCCGTCGCCGTCAGTATAGAAGATCCAATCTTTTTTGCTCGCTTCGAATCCCTTTCTAAGAGCCCCGCCGTAACCTGAGGGCCGATCATTACGAATTATTCGCAAATTTTTATATTTCCGCCGGAGCTTTTCTAAGATTTGAGGGGTATCATCTGTTGAACCATCATCAATAATAATCACTTCATAATCGGAAGTAATTTTAGGAAGAACTTGATAGGTTTTCTCAAGGAGATCCG
>CAYIRD010000008.1:0-18530 GCA_964365755.1 uncultured Gammaproteobacteria bacterium
ATGCAGGATTTGTAGTTGATGATCCCTCAAAATATAGAGAAGAGGCAAGAAATAAAGCCATTGAGAATGCGAAAGAACAAGCTGAAAAATTATCTCGCGAATTAGGCATTAAACTTGGAAGAATTGTAAACATCGTAGAATCAATCTCAGGAGGACCGGAAATATATCCGATTATGAGAGCAGAACCTGCATTTGGCAGAGATACCATAGCCCCCGATATTGAACCGGGAACTCAAACTGTTACATCAACAGTAACGTTATATTTTGAAAGAAGGTGATTTTATGGCGCAGAAACACGTAAACCATTTAAACGTATTTAAAACTTTAAGACTTCATTGGTATGAAGCAGTAATTTTAAAGATTGCGATTTTATCTGTTGGAATTTTAATAGGAGCTAACTGGCCGGCTATAGTCATAGATTGGGCAACGCCGATTTTAATTGTGGCAGTTGTAACATGCCTCTACGCTATTCTAGTCTGGTGGAAAGAATAGACTATTGACAGCGACTGAGGTTTTGTTTCATACTAAAAATAGTTTTGGGCTACCGTTTATAACTTATGGCACAGGTAAGATTAAATCGGAATAACAGAAAACTGATAATAGTCATAGTTCTTTTTATTGCTTTTGCGGCAGGTTTCTTGGTAGCAAGAACGCGCTACAAACCCCAAATCCGCGAAACATTTAATATGGTCCAGGAGCGCGAACAGACGATAAGCGAACTTCAAGAAGTAATCAAAAGCTACGAAAACCAGTTAATGCCAAAATCCAAATAGGTGTCTACGCCATTTTGGCCTCCGCCCAGAGGGCTCTGGCCCGGAGGGCCGCCTCGAGTTCCCCTGGGAAAAAATAGTCTTAAAATGATGTAGTTTGTCATCTTGAAAATTGCCAGAAATCCTACAATAATTAATTTTCTATGGTATTGACTAAATCTGATCTTCAACAAATTGGAAGCGTTGTCGATAACAAGTTGCAGGCTGGATTAAAACCAATCAAAAAAGAGCTCCGATACATTAGACGAACGGTTGAGGTATTGATCGGGCGAAGTGATAGAGAAGAAACCTTGCTAAAAAGGCGTGTATCAAAAATCGAACGTCACCTCGGCCTTCCCTCCGAAAATTGATTAGGACATAGAGTCCTAAGTCGGAAGTAGTATAATAGTCCACAAATGAACAACGTTATCAGGTGTACTCACTGCGGGCGCGATATAAAGATAAGTGATGCTCTTGCTCATGAATTAAAAGAAGAAACCGAAAGAATCAAAAAAACGGCCGAACTTGAAACTAGAAAAAAGCTCGAGCTAGAATTCGAGAATAAAGAAAAAGAGCGTTCAGAAGCTCTCATCCAGGCAAAAAAAGAAAATAAAGAACTGCTTGAATCAATTGCCGCTGCAGAAAAAAAACAGAAACAAGAAGCGGAAAAGATAAAAGAAGAAGCAGCAAGGCAGGCAAGCGAAAAACATAGATTTGAAAAGCTTGAGTGGGAAAAAGTGAAGGCTGACATGCAAAAAGCACTTGAAGAAGCGCAGAGAAAAGCAAAACAAGGATCACAGCAACTTCAGGGCGAAGTACTTGAACTTGATCTTGAAGGACAGCTTAAAAGTCAATTTCCTAATGATGAATTCTTGCCGATTCCAAAAGGAGTTGAGGGAGCAGATATTTGGCAAAATGTCAGGGATGAGCGAGGGAATATAACCGGATCAATTCTTTGGGAAACCAAGAGAACCCGAAACTTTGATAAGAAATGGCTACCGAAGCTTCGCGAAGACACACGACGCATTAATGCAAGCGAATGCATTTTGGTGTCAGAGATGTTACCTCCTGATGTAAAAGGGTTCCATAGAATAGAAGGGGTTTGGGTAACAAATTATGAGTATGCTCTGCACATCGCACGAACAGTCAGGTTTATTCTCTTGAAAATTGCTATAACAAAAGCGTCAGCTTCTCATGAGGATCATGAATTAAAGAGGATTTATGAATATATTACAAGCGAAGCATTCAGGCATAAATTTGAAGCGCATTTTGAAGCAGTTAAGTCCCTTAGAGATGATTTGGTCAGTGAAAAAAGGCTTACAGAAATAAGATGGAGAAAAAGAGAAACGTATATCGATAGGCTGGACAAAAGTGCTTCTCAAATGTATGGAGAACTTCAAGGTGTTGTACCTGAACTTTCCGATATCAAGTCTTTGCCTGAAGAGATAAATAACGAAGAAATTTAGCTCCCTTTCCTTCCATTGTAGTATTCTCCTAGGGTTTCAAGAGTTGTGAATATATCAAATTTCATCTCATTTTTATATTCTGCGGTTCCGCCCTTCCTCCCATAATATGGTCTATTTTTATATTTTCTTTTACCTACCATGATGCCACTTTAGCCCCTATTTGTTAAGATAAGGATGCATAAAAGTAAGAGAAGGGTAAAAAAATGTGGTAAAATTCGGCTTATGAAAGAGGCCCTTGGAACATATCCAGAAATACCAATGCCAGATAACCACAAACCCATGTTGCCGCGGCTTTACAGGGGGCCAGCATTTGATAGAGAAGGCTGGGGATTTGAGCCAAAACTTGATGGATTTAACTGCACAATAAGAATCGACAATAGGTCAGTTAGATTTCGCTCAAAAGACTTGGCAGGGTTTAACATTGTGATTGACCAGTTCGCACAAAATTTTAAGCACGTAATCGACCCCATGTTCCTTATGTCGGAAGCATGCGTAATGAACCAATACGGAAACACTCGTTTGGATTGGCTCGTAAATCCTTCATTAGCACCTGAAAATAGCACTATCAGATTCTGTCTCTACGATGTAACGTATTTTGATAGATATGACGTAAAAACCATGCCCCTCCGCGATAGAAAGCAATTATTATATGAGATAGCGGAAAAATATTTTCGAGATGATCCACATATAGTTGTAGTTACGTATATAGAAGAGAAAGGTATTGAATTATTTAACCTCATGAAAGAAATTGATCAAGAAGGAATTGTCGCAAAAAAATTAAACAGTATTTACGTTGAGGGTGTTACTTCACCCAGTTGGTTAAAAATAAAAAATCCGGATTATACACCAAGCGAATACGCACCATTTTTTAGCCGAAGAAACCTAAAATGATATAATTAAGGACGAGATGGATCCGGAGAAAGCCAAGAGAAAAATTGACCCCGGAGCAATTTAATATTCGCTTAGATGTTTGACAAAAGGTAATTTTACTTGCATGACGAACTTATCATCCGCAGTTACTAGTTTGCATTTTTTCCCTTTTGCCAAAATCACATATGTAGCATCGTAAACTGTTACTTTGTATCTCCTTGAAAATGCAATAGCCTTTCGAATCAAGTCAAGACTAACCGGTTCTATACTTAAATTAATTTCCTCAAGGTCTTTGAGATTATTCTTGACTCTATATGGGGAGAATTTAGTTTTTGTTGCCCATGCATTTGCAAGTTCGTAAAGTATCAAATCTGGAACAAGTATCTGGTCTGTATTGTTAAAATTATTAGTTAAGATTATCTTGGCTTCTTCTGAAAGCGGCTCTTTTTTATCCCACCACTTATAGGCAACAGAGGCATCAACAACTATCATCTACTCTTATATCTCATCTCCCGGAAGATTTTTACCGAATCTACTCCGTCCACATGATATTTGGCATTTTCGCGCGCGTGTTTATCAATTCGTGCAAGCAGTTTTTCGGCAGATATTTTTTTACTTTCTTTGCTTGTTAATTTTTCTCGAACTATAGCAGACAAGCTCTTGCGTTTTCTTGCCGCCTCATCTTTAAGTCTCAGATAATCTTCTTCAGAAATTCGAATATTGGTAGTAACGTAATTACTCATAGTAATACAATTGTATCATTGTATCGTTTTTTGTCAACAGCAAAACAGAATGATATAATGATTGTGCATGGATACGGAGGAAGCGAAACAAAAGTTGACGCCGGAGCAGTATAATATTTGTTTTTTGAAAGGGACTGAACCGCCGTTTTCGGGGAAGTTTACGAACAATAAGGCGGCGGGAATGTACATTTGTGTGGTATGTGGTTCGAAACTCTTCTCATCTGATACTAAATACGACTCAAAAACTGGCTGGCCTGCATTTTGGAATACTGTTGCAAAAGATAATGTTAGACTTTCGGACGATTTCTCTCTGGGAATGCGAAGGACTGAAGTATTGTGTAAAAAATGTGGTTCGCATCTTGGCCACGTCTTCAACGACGGCCCTGAGCCTACGGGCCTTCGCTATTGTATAAACTCTTTGGCCCTCAACTTTATTCCTAAAGAATAACGGAGATCAGAAGTATTTTTTATATTTGAAGTACACAAACATTAGTAAAAGAAGCAGGACCGATCCACCCACAACAATCGTCAGAGTTGTATACTGCCCCCAAAAAGTCCAGGGACCGGTCTCTAATCCGCCTGGAAGTAAAATATTCATTCCATAGAATGTTCCAATAATCGTCGCTGGAATTGTCAGGGTAAAAACTATTGTTAGAACGGAAAGTATTTGATTTGTTTTCTCCTGACTTACAATAAAGTCGACATCTTTATATACATCAACGGTCTCTACTGCCTCAAGCGTAGTTTCCCTTAATCTCTCGATCATTTTGGCCAAGTTCCCATAATAGCGTGATAAATTTTCCCCTGTGAAGTCATTAATTAGTGGGGTGATTTCTTCTAATATTTTCTTAAATGATCCCAAAATTCTTCGGAGTCTTATGATCTTTTGTCTCAGTTGACTGACTTTATAAACTCCGGACACTCGCACATCAAATACTATATCTTCAACCTCATCGAGTTCTTTTAATATGGATTGTGTGAGTGCTTCCGTATCTTTCACAAGGTTCCCAATGATAAGGTACAAAAGGTATCCTGCGGACCTCTTAAAGAATGACTCACGGAGCGTTGAGTCTGTCTTGCAAAGCCTGAATTGATTATGGACAGATTGCGCTACATCATGAATTGTAACAAGGTAATTTTTGCCTAAGAATATTGATACCTGATCAGTAAAAAATTTATTTTCCTGCGCATTATATGTTGGAATGTGAAGTACAATAAATAAATATTTTTCTTCTTTTTCGATTTGCGGGGGCTGACCCTTAAGTAAGCTTGTTTCAAGATGAAGCCAGTGGAACTTATATTCTTCTGAAAGCTTGCTTGTTTGGCGGCTTGTAGGATTCTCTACATTTACCCATGTAATGTTATTGTGTTTTAAAATCCTGATTCTACCTCTTTTAATCTCCTCGTTGCCGTTCTCCCCTTTTTTACTGAGCGGATTTAATGCATTAAGAAAAGGGGTGATTGCTCGGGCTATTTTTTCTCCGGGCTTACTTAAAATTGTCCGTGTTTTGTCCATAATACAGTTTAGTAGTAGTAATAGAAATTTGTCAATGTTAAAATTACCTCATGGACAACAAACACAAAAAAATTCTTGCAGCATATGATCTGCTTCAAGGCGATTCAATAACAATCGAGAAATTTGAATCAATTCGAATTTTAATCCACGGTATCAGTCCGAAAATAGACAAGCTACTCGCATCCTTATCTACAATACGGGCTGACATACAGAAGCTTAAACAAGGGGATATCATTGACCTCACAGCAGAAAATTTACCTGAAGAAACTCAGGAAGATAAGAAAAGAAAAAAAGTGCTTCTTCTTTTCATAAGAAACTGGAATCAACTCAAGTCAGAAGTCGAACGTGTAAAGGGTGAGCTTGAGAAATCGCATGGTGATTCCTCTGAGACTCTGGAAAGCACTTCAAATATCTTGGCGCGCGCAAAAGGTCCTTTAGGAATTGTAACAGTAGCGGCAGTTGTAATAGCTGCGGCCGGACTTTTATTGACCGTGCAAAAACCTTCCTCTGATCAATCGAAAGAAAAAACAAGCCACGTTAAATCGCCCTCATCTAGCGGGATAAAAGTTATAGATTTTAATGGTAAAAAAATTCCACTAAGCGGCCTGACAACAGGGATTGGTCCAGAATGTTTATCGAATAATAAACCGGCAGAACATTATCATGCAAAAGACCATTCGGGGGTGACGGCGTTGGATGGAACGGCGGTACAAGATCCGGGAGGGTGCGGTTTTGGAAAAGTCAGTGGCACAAGGATTGAAGAGATCTGATATAATCAGCCAATGGCAAAAAGCACGCAAATAAAAACAAGCAGATTCGCCAATATAGAGTTGAAGAGTCTCATTCTTCCAATTGCCATAGTAATTGTTGTCGTATTACTTGGTTTTCTTAAAAATCAGTTTGTGATTGCTTCTGTAAACGGTGAACAAATTAATCGATTAGAGTTTTTGCTCTCTCTTGAGAAGAAAGAAGGTAAAAGGGCGCTTGAGGGGATTATAAATGAGAGATTGATATTTCAAGAAGCAGAGAAAAAAAATATAAAAATCGATGATGGGGAAATAAATGAAGAAATTTCAAAGATTGAAAAAAGTGTAAAAGATCAAGGGCAGAATCTAAATGATCTTTTAGCTCTCCAGGGATTGACAAGACCGCAATTAAAGGAAGAGGTAAAAATTCAGCTCATGTTGCGAAAACTGGTGGGAAAAGTTGATGTTTCGGATAAAGAAGTGGCTGACTATATGGACCAAAATAAAGAATCTATACCTAAAGATGCTAATCCGGATACCATAAAAGGTCAGGTTAAAACTCAGCTTCAACAGGATAAAGTAAATCAAAAAATTCAGACTCTAGTGGATAGTCTTCGCAAAAACGCCAAGATAGAATATCTCCACACGTTCTAAATGTCAGATTTTTATACCTCAAAAAGAACATACGATGTCTATGATCCTTCTTCAAGGTTCCCTTTTAAATTGAGTAGATCGCGAATTGAAAATTTTATTTCTTGCCCCCGATGTTTTTATCTTGACAGAAGATTTGGTATTGATAAGCCGCCTCCCTATCCCTACACATTAAGTTCAGCGGTTGACAAGTTATTAAAAAAAGAATTTGATCTCCACCGTGCAAATGGCACCCCGCATCCGCTTATGGAGCACTATAAAATAAATGCTCTCCCTATGCCTCACAGACTAATAGACGAATGGAGAAATCCAAAACTTGGGATTAGATATTTACATAAGCCGACAAATTTACTTGTGTTTGGAGGGGTCGATGATGTTTGGAAAAGTTCTAAAAATCAATTAATAGTTGTTGATTATAAATCAACAGCAAAATCTCAGGAGGTTAATATAGATGCTCCTTGGCAGATTTCATATAAACGGCAGGTTGAAATCTACCAATGGCTCTTTAGACAAAATGAATTTGATGTCTCTGACACAGCTTATTTTGTCTATGCAAATGGGCTGACTGATAAAAAAGCGTTTGATGGCAAACTTGAATTTGATATAAAAGTATTTCCCTACAAAGGGAGTACCGAATGGATGGAAGGAACATTAAAGAAAATCAAGGAATGTCTTGATGGCGATGAGATTCCGCAAGGATCTCAGGATTGCGATTATTGCGCCTACAGAAGCGCCGTAAAGCCGATAGAACAATCGGGATGAAGTTGACAAACAATCCATATAATTCGTAACATATATAATCTAATGGTAAAAAAGATAGCTATAATAGCTTTCCTGTCAATTGTTAGTTGTCAGTTGTTAGTTGTCAACTCGGCTTCCGCTCAAACAAAAACTGCAACTTCAAGTCCTCGGCCATTTAAGGAAAAGGTCCAAAATGTAAGAGAGGAAAGAAAAGAGGCAATGGCCGATCTAAGAGAAGAAAGAAAAGCAAAACGAGAAGATTTTAAGAATAAAATAAAGGAAATTAAGGATTTAAAAAAACAAACACTTACCATGCGAATTGACGATAAAATTGCAACCGCAAACGCAAGGCTAACCAATAAGATGGGCAAAGCTCTTGATCATCTGACAGACATTCTTACAAGAGTTAAGAATAAATCAACTGATTTTAAGGCGCAGGGAAAAGACACAACTGCACTGGATCAGGCAATTTCCTCTGCCGATACGGCCATTGCGGCGGCACAAACTGCGGTTGACACGCAAGCTGCCAAAGAATACACTGCAGATATAACCAGCGATGCTGCGCTTAGAAATGCTATTGGACAAATGGTCTCAGGATTTAGACTCGACATTCAAAAAGTCCATAAATTAGTGGTTGATGCAAAACAAGCGGTACAAAAGGCCATAATGGAAGCGGCAAAACTCAGGGGAGGAGATAAAACGGCTACGGGCTCAGCCAGTATTTAAATAATCAATAATAAATTATAAATAGTAAATAAACCTATATGGACCCAAATCAAAACAATCCAAATCAAAACCAGCCGCAAAGTGGGGAGCAAAATCCCTTTGTCGCTTTCGCGCAAGCTCAGCCGCCAACACCGGCGCCGCCCTCCACAAGTCCGGGCGGGCCTGCCGGAATTGTTCCGCCAGTCCAGCCTCCTCAACCACCGGCACCTACTGCCCAACCTCAAGATTCCACCACCGCTGTCTCCGCTAACGCTTCGCAGCCGGGCTCCCTCCCCCTCGCCGGAGCCGGGGGTCAGTCCGCCCCAAAATCCAATAATAAAATGGGTTTATTCATTGTGCTTGGGATTCTGCTGTTAGTAGTCCTTGGTGTAATATACCTTATGGTCCAAGGATTTTCAAAACAAAATGAAATGCGGGCAATACCTACCCCAACCCAAACGCCTATACCCACAAACACTCCTACGCCAACACCTCTTTCTGAAGAAGATATAGACACAATTGACCTTGGAAGTCCTGCGGCTGACCTTAAAAATATCGATGAAGACGTAAATCAATTATAATGCACGTTCTTCTTTTTCTGCTGGTAAATAGTTTTGCAGTATTTGTAACATCTTATGTTCTACCCGGAGTTCAAGTTGAGAGTTTTCTTACTGCCGTGATTGTGGCGGTGGTATTGGGAGTTTTAAATGTTTTTATTAAACCAATATTAATAATTCTGACACTGCCTATAAATATTTTAACTTTCTGGCTTTTTACTTTTGTGATAAACGCGGCGCTGGTTTTACTTGCATCGGCAATTGTCCCTGGCTTCAAAGTAAACGGCTTCTTATGGGCTCTTGCCTTCAGTCTTGTTCTTTCCATAGTCTCCTCCTTTTTAAACTCTTTGGCAAAATAAATTCTTCCTAATAACCCCGTCGACTGGTCGACGGACTGTTCTCTCCCTGCTCGAAACGACCGTAGCTTATAGTTTGGCTTGCCCTGAGCCCCGTCGAAGGGTATAATACACGTCTTGAAGAGAATTTTTGTAAATACACACTTGCTGTGTAGGATTAGTACGAAATTACGAAACCATCGAAAACTCTCCGCTCTTTGACATCGACACGGAAAATAGTTTAGTCGCTTCGCGACAAAGGAGGAAAAAGCATGAGCCTAATAATAGTAGGCTTTTTCTGGATTGCAATTGCTTGTTTGATTGTTATCTGGTGTGTTGCCTTGCTAGGTAAACGAAACTTTGACCCTCATTACGGGTATCTCGCAACGGCAATGACATTTATTGGCATAGGTTTCGTTTTAGCCGGCATCATAGAGCAAATCTTCTAATCATAGCGGTACAAGGTACGCCTTTGGCGTAAATCCACCTTGCAAGGAGAAACATCATGCTACCGATTTGGAACACTCCAGCAGCTGCAGGACTTTTCATGCTTGCAATCCAGTGGGGAGCTATCCTTCTCATTAGGATTGCTTGGGAAGGTCACTTCTATTGGACACGCTGGTGGTCGTTCAAGGTGGGAGACGTGTTGCTCGCTCTTTATGGAGTGGGTGCCGCAATTCTCCTTCAAGATAAGGAGGTTACTGGCTTTCAAGCAAGTTTCTATTGGCACGTAGGGCTTCTCGTAATTGGGCTGTTTATTTCGATAGCGATCGAGGTAAGTTCGGCACCTGGACGAGACGCAGCAATCTCCTGGCTTCCGAGCCAACTTTGGCATAACGCCATGTTCGCTGTACTGTTCTACCTCGTCGTCTGGAGTGGAATTCTGATCATCACTAAATTCCATTCCAACCCATGGGCAGTCGCTTTCTGCGCGCTCTGCATCGCAGGGTACATAGCAACTGTCGCGTTTGACAACAGCAAATGGCAAGACCGCTCGCCAGAAAGGCTCATCAACGGCATCCGAAGGTAAAATCCGTGTCGAGCAGGAAGCGCTCTTATCCCCGCCTTTGGCGAGGGAACCCTTTTTGGGTTTAAAATAGAGCGCTTCCTTTTTCTTTTTCTGATAAACTAATATTGAAGATGAATGACGACATTTTCGATAACACTGATAAAAACAAGCTAGACTTTGTAAACCCTCCCGAGAACACCCCGACCGGTGCGGAAAACTTCTCTATGAAAGCTCAACAAGAAAAATTCCTAGGCGGGGGCTCAGACGACAATCAAAACCAGGAAAGAAGTTCTTTTCGAGTAAGAAAAGTTTTTGAGGTCTCAAGGTTTGATATTCAGAAACCCACCGTCGAAGGATTAGAAAAACTTCCTCCTACTCCATGTGTCGTAGCAACGACCCATCTGTCAGATATCGATGTTCAAGAAGTTGCAATGGTGGTTGCAAATCAGCGAAAAATAGGCATAGCTAGTCAAGAAACTAATTTGACATACGCACCTTTCGTACCCTTTGTTAAAGCGATAGGTAGAGAAAATTTTTTCCCAGTAACGAACTCTTATACAAAGGGGCATGCAGGATATAGTTTAAGAATTGAAGATCTAAAGGGAATGGAGGAAGGCATTAAAAAGGATGGTCGAACAATGATTGTTGCCGCTCATAATCCAACACACAATTGGCAGTTAGCTGAAAATCCTGGAATGGCGGCGGTAATATTAGCTCATATGGCAAACGTTCCACTTGTTCCAGCAGCGCTTGACATAGAGTCGAAAACTCCTGTTGCACAATCTACCGATATCTTACCAAGGGTTAAAAACTTTTTAACACTTAATAGACCTTCAGCCAAAGTAATTTTTGGTGAACCAATGGATCTAGCTGAAATTACAGAAGATAAACTTCAAGCTGCAGTTGGATTGTATAGTCCTGACCAAAGAAGAAATATGACGCCTGAACAAGTTGCGGAAGCTCGGGAAACACTTGGCATTCTCCAGAAAGAATCCCAAGAAATGATGGAAGCGCTTGCCTCAAAGTTGCCGCCTGAAAAACGCGGCAAATGGGGTCGGACTGAGCGTTAGCGAAGGAGACCGGCTGCGAGCAGAGCGAGACAGCGGTGGGTGCCGATTCGAATCTAGCCTAATGATCTGAATCATTAGACTAGGCACAAGAAATTATCTTGGGATGAATCGGATTTCAAGTTTGGCATCTATTGCGTCCGCTAAGCGCTGTAACAAACTAACCGATGGCTTGGCTTTTCCGCTTTCAAGTCTTGAAATAACTGCTTGACCCGTTTTCATTCTTTTAGCAAGTTCTGCCTGTGACATTTTCTTTTTAACCCGTGCGTCAATCACTGCCTGAATCACAGCAAACTCAGGCTGAAGATCTTCATAGGCCTTTTTTACACCCGGATCTGCCATTAATTCTTTTTTAAAATCTTCCCAATTTGTATATTTTGGTCTACTTTTTTTCATACTCAATACTCCTTTAAACGATTTTCTGCTTTTTTTATTTCTTGAAGTGGCGTTTTCTGAGTTTTCTTCTTAAATATATTAACTACTATCATATTTTGATTAATAATTCCAAACAAAACCCTTGTATTTCCCGGTCGTAATTCCCAGAGATTGTTTTTTAGCTTTTTTAGATATTTTCCTCCTAATAAGAACTTATTTTTGACAAAAAGATCTATATATCCTTCAATTCTTCCCTGATCAGTATCCGAAAGAGATCTGTATATTTTTCTCACTCTTTCGTCAATTATTGCTTTCATATTTTATGACAAATTTGTCATAATTGTCAAGCTTTAGAATGCAAGATTCTTGGGTTGGCCGGAGAGGAAGCCGTTGATATTTTCTTCTGTTGTTCGCAGGATTCGCATGAGAGCCTCCCGGCTGTTGAAGGCGTTGTGAGGGGTGATCACAACTTTTGGATTATTTAAAAGCATGTGATCTTCAAGAACAGTTTTTAGGTTTTCAATAGGAAATTCTTTATGTAATAATTCGTGCTCTTCCCGAATTGCAGACTCCTCCTCTAAAACATCAAGTCCTGCAGCCGCAACTTTTCCGCTCTGAAGCGCTGAGACTAATGCAGTAGTATCAATAATTGCGCCTCGTGCAGTATTAATAATCACTACTCCATTTTTCATTTTAGAAAATGCATCAGCATTTAACATGTGGTGTGTTTCCTTACCATACGGGACATGAATTGAAATTATGTCTGACTGGGAAAGTAATTCATCCATTGTTACAAAGGCAAATCCAAGATCACTAGCAAGCTTAGGATCAGGTGTTCGCTTATATGCCAGAACATCCATTCCAATACCCTTAGCAATTCTAATTACATGAGAACCGATATTGCCAACGCCTATCACTCCAAGCGTCTTGCCGAAAAGATCAAACCCGGTAAGACCGGTTGGCGAGAACTTACCTTCCCTGACTCTATCGTGAGATTCAATCAGGCGTCTTGAAATTGCAAAAAGCAGTGCAAACGTGTGCTCCGCTACTGTGTTTTCTCCATATGTCGGAACAGTCGATACTACAATGTTTCGTCTTTTGCATTCCTCAATATCAATATGGTCAAAGCCTGTTGACATTGTTGCAATAAATTTTAAATTGGGCATTTGATCTAGAACTTGCTTGTTCACCGTGGAATATATAAATACAACAAGACCCTCTGCGTCTTTTGAAATCGAAACATTATCGATGGTAAGCTCTTCTGAGTAAAATGAAAGATCGATAGTGGTGCCGAACTTCTGCCGCAGGTAATCTTTTTCCCAATCCTGCAATTCAAAGCAAACTATTTTCATATTAATTATGTTACGACAAAGTTATTTGATTCATCAACAGACAATACGATATTCGATCCTTTTTTTACTTTATCCGCTAGAATTTCTTTTGAAATGAATCCCTCAATCTTATCTTCTATGTAGCGCCTGATTGTCCTCGCGCCAAACTCGGGATCATAGGCCTCTTTTGCAATCTTGCTAAGAGTCTTGTCGTCAAATTCAATCGAAATCTGATTATCTTTAAGCTCTCCCAAAGATTCTGAAAGCAGGATTCCCGCTATTTTTTCTATTTCCGTTTGGCTCAAAAATTTAAACATAACAATGTTATCAAATCGATTAATAAGCTCAGGTTTAAAAATATTGTTTTTTAGTAAATAATCTATTAATTCCTGCTGCTCGATTGTAGTACCCGTATTTTCTCTTTCACGAATCAACTCTGCTCCAGCATTTGAGGTTGCGATAATAATTGAATTTTTAAATGAGATAGTTTTCCCGCGATTATCGGTAAGTCTTCCTTCATCAAATACCTGTAGGAAAATGTCTAAGAGTTTGGGATGCGCTTTTTCGAATTCATCAAGGAGAATGAGTGAAAAAGGATTTCTTTCGATCAATTCAACTAGATTATTTGATACATATTCTCCTCCTCCTAAAATTCTTCCTATCTGGTCTTGCGTTTGATATTCTGACATGTCAAGGCGAATCATGGATTCTCGACTCCCAAAATATTCTTGGGCTAAAGCTTTTGCGACCTCTGTTTTCCCAACTCCAGTTGGACCAAGGAAGAGAAAAACTCCAATAGGACGACTTTTGTCCTTGAAGCCGCTCCTTAGCCTCCTCATCGCGTCAGCAATTGAAACAATTGCTTCATTTTGTCCAATAACTCTCTCGTGCAGTTTCTGCTCAAGATTTATTAACTTCACTTTTTCATCTTTATCCGGATTATCCAGAATCACTTTTGTTTTTGTCTGAACTAACTCGATTACTTTTTGTCCATCTACTATTTTTTGCTTATCAACTTTGCAACGAGAAGCAGCATTCTCAAGTAAATTCAGGTCTCTGCCGGGGGAAAACCTTTCAGGAAAATACACGTTCGACAAATTTACTACCTGTTTTAAAGCGGAATATTTTATCTGGACACCATATTTGGCTTCTACTTCACGTGCTTTATCTGTTAAAAGCAGGATGGTTTTTTCCTCCGGTAACTCCTCTATGTCTATTTTTTCGAATAATGACGCTATACCTTCTCTATTTTGGATATACTTCGTAAAGCCTTCCCTGGTTGTTGAGCCGATTATTTTAATCTTTGTTCCGTTCAAATAATCAACGAGTAGACCTGTGATATCGAAATTAAATCCTCCACCGCCTAAAATATTTTCTAAATTTTTTATGTAAATGATTGAATTTCCGGAGTGGGCAATTTCCTCAACTAAAGTCCCCAGCCTCTCCTCGAGCTCTCCGGTATTTGACACTCCTGAAATCAGTTTATCTACAAAAAGCTCAAATACCTTCCTGTGCGAAAGCTCGTAAGGCGTTGCAGCTATAAATGAGTCGTATGCCAAGCGGGCGACAAGTGATCCTTTACCAACCCCGGTTTCTCCAACAAGTAGCGCATTTGAGGCAGCGTGTTTTGCAAGTGCAGCCTTAAGCTCTTTATATTCTTTATTGCGTGACAGGATAGTGGGAGGGAAAACTTGCGCCATAACTTCGGTAGATATATCACGCGCGTATTTTTTAAGTTCATAATTCCACCCATAGACAAGCCCGTCAAAAACTCCCGGTCCCAAGAGTTGAATTTTTGCGCTTCTTACAGCATCTGGCGCAAAATTGCGTCTCGCCCAATATAAAATGTTTATGACGTCATCGTTGTTTAGTTCATTATCTTGCAGAAAGTGTGTAGTATCCTCGGAAAGCAGAACATATGAGGCAAAAAGATCAACATCCGTAATATAAGTTCCTTCAATCCAAACTACTAACTCTTGTGCTTGTTTCAAAAATTCTTCCTTAGAAATTTGAGCCTCCTCAATTTTTTCCAGACCTAATTTTTGCTTAAAGAATGCTACATCGTTTCTACTTGTGGCCTTCTTTACAATCTCAAATACATTTTTTGTATTTTCTATGTTCTTTCTTGCGGTGAACATCAAAGCGTTCTTTGGATCCTTGAGATCCTTTTGCACCTTTTCCCTTGGGCGAACTGAAGCAAGATGCTCAATAAATAGTTCATTTATTATGACGAGCGCTAGAAATGAAATTGAAATTCTAAAATTGACCGCTTGAGTAAATGATAAATAAACAAGCAGGATTGCAAGCAAAAAAAGCAGGAAGCGAACTATTTTCCCGATTCTTGAATGAGTCAATAAGTAAACTTCAAAATAACGGTCCGTCATAGGCTAAAAAAAACCACACTATAATTGCCGGTAATAAAAGAATTGCTAAATTAAGTACTAATAAGATCAAGGTTACTGATAGGAAAACCGGTATAGTGACAGCAAGAACAATAGTTTTAACAGTTAGGCCTGCACCAATGGAGAAGCCAACTAAACCCTGCCGATATTCACTTTTAAGGGGTTTAAAGAAGGTCTTCAAAAAAAGCGGGATAGAGAGAAGATCAGCCGTATAGACTAGTACTCCTGCAGAGACACGAACAGATGAAGAAAAAAAATCATGATACCAAAAGACCAACAAAAAATAAGGGTACAAAAGAATCCCCACAATATATTAAGTGTATGAGATTTCTCTATTAAATATCAAATGTGTATTTTTATCCCGACGAATTATTGCCGATGAATTTCATTCATGCGGCATTCCGTATGGCAACGACCATCGGAACATTCGTGCGGGATCCCGAATGAAAACTATCATCGGGACTATTTAATATTTAATATTTGATATGATAATACCAGGCGTCTTTTAATGGACGTCTTATTGCGCTGCCCATGTTAATTTCTGAAGAACAATTAAAACAACTTGTTTTAAAAACAGGAGTCGTTACACAGGAAAAACTTGAAGGACTTAATGAATTTGCTAAAACCTCTAAGGTAAGTCTTGCGGATGCTTTAATTGAAAAGGACATAATCTCAGATGAAAATCTGGGAGTTCTGGTTGCCGATTTTCTTCATATACCCTTTATAGTTTTATCCAAATTATCAATCCCAGATGAAGTTTTCCATATAATTCCTGAAAAAATCGCGAGAAAACACAAGGTTATCCCATTTGCAATAGACCAGGATGGACTGAGGCTTGCTATGGCTGACCCGGGAAATGTTGACATACAAAGTGCAATTGTTAAAAAGGCAAATATGCGCGTTGTACCGTATCTTGCCACAGAAAGAGATATTGAAAGCGTTCTTAAGATTTATAAAAAGGCCCTTCAAACTACCTTTGAAGAGCTCCTGCGAAAAGAGCTGGGAGGGGTAGATCCCTCAAAGTTATCAGATGAGGCACCAATTGAGAAGATCGTAACTCTTCTTATAGAATTCGCATATCAAGATAAAGCTTCTGATATTCACATAGAGCCCCAGGAGAAAGAAACTCTAGTTAGGTTCAGAATTGACGGAATCCTTCACGACGTATTGTTTTTGCCAAAAATTTTCCACGATAGAATAATTTCAAGAATAAAAATTCTTTCACGCCTGCGAACCGATGAGCATTTGAGCGCACAGGACGGAAAAATGAGGGTAAAACTTGAAGAAGAAGACTTGGATATTAGAGTATCAATTTTACCAATTGCAGACGGGGAGAAGGCAGTGCTAAGACTTCTTGCTGCACGATATAGACAGTTCTCGCTTATTGATCTTGGAATGAACGAGGAAGACCTTAAAAAGGTGACGTCCGCCTACAACAAATCCTTTGGAATGGTTTTATCAACTGGGCCCACAGGGTCCGGAAAAACCACCACGATTTACGCAATTCTAAAAATATTAAACACCAGAGAAAAAAACATCACCACCATAGAAGATCCGGTTGAATACAGGATTATGGGGGTAAATCAAATACAGGCGAACCCCAAGACCAACTTAACTTTTGCAAACGGCCTTAGATCCATTTTAAGACAGGATCCAAATGTAGTGTTTGTTGGAGAAGTCAGAGATAATGAAACAGCTGGAATCGCAGTAAACGCCGCTCTTACCGGCCATTTAGTCTTATCAACTTTACACACTAATGACGCGGCCACTTCCCTGCCGCGATTAATAGATATGGGTGTTGAACCATTCCTAGTAGCATCAACTGTTAATGTGATTATCGCGCAAAGATTGGTCAGAAAAATTTGTCAGATGTGTAAAGCACCATATAAAATTCCGGTCTCGGACTTAATCAAAAACCTCCCAAAAGAAACTATAGCAAAACATTTTGGGTCAGAAACTGAGGTTGATTTTTTTAAAGGCCAGGGCTGCAAAATTTGTCACTCAACAGGTTATTCTGGGAGAATTGGAGTTTTTGAGGTGCTTGAGGTTACAAAAGATATCAGAAAATTAATTACAGACAAGGCCGATTCTGATGTAATAGAACGAAAAGCGATAAGTGAGGGTATGGTAACTATGCTTGAGGATGGGTTAAGCAAAGCATCGGAAGGCATTACGACAATAGAAGAAGTGCTAAGAGTCACAAAAGTAGAATTAGTTTAAGGTATGAACACAAAGTCTATTTCAATATCAAACTCTGAAAAATTAGGACTGATTAGTAATTTTGCAACAATGCTTACGGCAGGTCTCTCGGTTCTTGAAATTGTGGACTCACTCATTGAGGATTCAAAAGGAAACCAAAAGAAATTACTTGAGGTATTAAGAGAAGATCTTATGCAAGGAAGCCACATCTCAGCTTCTTTTGAAAAGTTTCCTAAAATCTTTGACAAAATTACAATAAATCTTATTAAGGCTGCCGAAGAAGGAGGAACTTTAGACGTAACCCTGACGGACTTGAAAGACAATATTAGAAAGGAAACCGAATTCAGAGATAAGATAAAGGCAGCGCTAACTTATCCAGCCTTCATTCTAATTGTATTTGTTGCCGTTTTATTCATGATTCTAGTTGTAGTTGTCCCTAAAATTTCAACAGTTTTTCTGCGGCTTAACATATCCCTTCCTCTCCCTACTCAAATTTTGATCTTTTTATCCGATCTAATTCTCAAACAAACTCTCCTACTTGCAATGGGAGGGGTAATTCTAATTGCGATATTTGTTTTTATGTATAGAGCTCAAAAACAGCTACTGTTGAGCATCCTCTTGTCTTTTCCCCTAGTATCAACTCTTGCAAGACAAATCGATTTGACGCGCTTCTCGCGGAGTCTTTATTTACTTTTGACGGCAGGGATTCCAATCTCAGGAGCATTAGAATTAACGCAAGAAGTTGTTGTAAAGAGAGAGGTATCGCGGGCAATTCAAAAATCAAAAGAGATGGTTATCTCAGGCAATAAGTTATCCGAAGGCTTGAAGGCTACAAAAAATATATTCCCAAGTATAATCATAAAAATCACTGAGGCTGGAGAAAAGAGTGGGTCTTTGGACAAATCCATGCAAGATGCCTCAGAATACCTTGATTATCAAGTAACAACAACTTTAAGAACCCTCACCTCACTTCTTGAACCGATTATGTTGATAGTTGTAGGCGTTATAGTAGGGGGAATGATGTTGGCAATTATTTCGCCAATTTACGGTTTGATAGGTCAGGTTGGA
>CAYIRD010000009.1:0-17531 GCA_964365755.1 uncultured Gammaproteobacteria bacterium
ACATGCCTTTCACCAGCAATTCCCGCTCCTCCAACAACTAGCGCGTTAATATTTCTGCTGCCCTCAACAAAAGCCATACCTGGAATTATACCAACTGTGGCTTTATAAATCGAGCTTATGGGATTACTTTCTTACAAAGAGTGGGTGTCAAGCTAATCCACCTGGAGGGTGTAATAAAAAGGGATGGTCTGCTTTAGAACTTTCAAAGAGAGAGTCAAATGGAAGCGGGTTTTTTCTTCTTCACGATGCCGGCCCATCAAGGCCAGCATATATGATACACCGTATTCGTAGGACTAACGGAGAACCCCCTCCAAGTCTCAAAACAAAAAATAACTCCCCTCCTTTATAATTTAGCTTTGGGTTGATATAATTACCACAATGTCGAAAGAAACAGAAGGTAATCAACAAGGATCCGAAACCCAAGCAAAAGCTCCAAGTGGTACATATAGTTATCTTAAAGACTTGCTCGATAAAGAACTCTCTATGGTAAACAATCCTCGCGTCAATAGATATGGGGGCTACCCTGAGTTAGAAATTAGAAGTGGAAACGTAGATGTTGTCATTCGTCCCGAACCCGTCTGCGAGGTTGGTGGAGCTTGTATAGATTTAATAATAGCTGAACGAGTCGAAATAGCAAAAATCGAAATCTCACACATGCATGTTACAAGAGATGACAAAGCATTGGAGTTATCAAAAGTGGTGGGAACGCCTTTAGCAGGTTTTGTTCCATTGGATACAGTTCCCAGTCCTGATTTCATGGTTCATGTTGTGCGTCAAACAAACGGAGACGAAGGTCCAAAACTCAAATCCACAACGGCTTTATAAATCGAGCTTATACTGGTATAATTGCCCTCACCCTCACCCCCACCCTCTTAATAAGGTATGGGATATGACCCTCCCCCTCAAGGGGGAGGGAAGGGAGAGGTTTACTATATTACGAACTATGGATTTTTCTATTGTTGTGCCTGTGTTTAATGAAGAGGAGAGCCTTCGCGAGCTTGTGTCCAACATCAAGAGGGCATTTTCTACTGTTAAGAAAACCTACGAAATTATCTTTATAGACGATGGTTCAACCGACAAATCGCTTGATATTCTGAAAAGAATCGCGTCGGAAAATAGAAATGTAAGAGTTTTATCTCTCAGAAAAAATCTTGGTAAGTCTCCTGCTTTAACTCTTGGTTTTAGGAAAGCAAGTGGAAAATATATCGCAACACTTGATGCTGATCTTCAGGATGACCCCTTAAACATACTACCTTTATACAAAAAGATGACAAAAGGTAACTATGATCTTGTTACCGCCTGGAGGAAGAACAGAAAAGATAGTTTTTTTAAAGTCTTATCTTCAAAACTTTTCAACAAGGTTGTTGTACCTTTTTTATTCGAAATTAAACTTAACGACTTAAACAGCGGTTTAAAACTCTACAAAGCAGAAACTGCAAAATCTTTGAATATCTATGGTGGTATGCACAGGTTCATTCCTGTAATTGCCGTTGAAATGGGGTACAGAGTTTCGGAGAAAGAAGCTATTCACCACCCCAGAAAATATGGACAGTCAAAATATAAATTCTCAAAAATCTTTTCAGATATCCCGGATCTTCTAACAATTTATTTTATAATGAAGTACAACAATCGTCCTCTTCACTTCTTCGGAAAAATCGGTGGATTCATCCTCTTTTTAGGCTTAGTAATTCTCTTTTACCTCTCATACCTGAGGCTATTTTTAAATCAAACAATTGGAGATAGGCCGCTACTGCTCTTTGGTATCTTGTTGGTGATCGCAGGAATTCAAACATTGTTTACCGGTCTCATAGCTGATTTAATAGTAAATACCAAATCCCAAAAGAATGATGAATTCTCTGTTAAATATGATTCAAGAGAAGAAGGTACAGGAAAGAATTAAGCGATTTCTAAAGTTCTTTCTGGGGTTCCCGTTAACGATTGTATCGCTTTTCTTCATTTTAAGATTTGTCTATTCGGGTAAGGACGAAATATTATCACAAATCACAAACTTCAATATTCTCCCTTTTTCCCTTGGAATTTTATTTCTGATTATTTTTTTCTTTTTGGGGTCATATACATGGAAATATCTTCTTGCAAATGAAGGTTATGATGTCGGGATCAGAGAATCTACATATAACTTAGCAACCGCAGACATAAGGAGATATATTCCAGGAAAGATTTTGTCTTATGTTTCAAGAGTTTATAATTTTAAACAGCTAAACGTACCTGAAAAGGTGGTTGTAAAGTTGATTCTGTATGAGATTATTCTTTTTATCATTGCGAGCTCTCTAATTTCTATTCCTGCGTCACTTTACTTTTTTCCAAAACTTGCTTCACCCATTTTAGGAGGCGCGGTAGTTTTAATGACTCTAGCAGCGGTCTTTTTTAAGAAGATAAAAACAAACTTGAATCTTTTAGAAATTCCTTTCTGGCTTAATATCGTGTCTTGGGTATTTTACGGATTGGGAAATTATCTAGTGGCCACATCATTTGTTTATATTGACCCCTCAAAAATACTCCATATTTCTTCTTTTTTTGTTGCTTCGTGGCTTGCGGGATATATAGTTTTAATTGTCCCAATGGGTCTTGGGATACGAGAAGGAGTAACAACACTTGGTTTATCCTCATTAATGCCAGTTGCTCCTGCCGCCTCAATCGCGCTAATTACAAGAATTACTCTTGTTTTATCAGAGCTATTGTTTTTAGTATTGTCATTTATTTTCTATAAGCTTGTAATGATAAAACATAAAGTAAAAAATCATATTCTGATTCTTTGGGTTTCCATTGTATCTTACATATCTTATTTCACTTATTATTCGTTTGAAAAACATGCGAATTTTTTTACAGGAAGGTTTGATTTAGGCAATATGGATCAAACTGTCTGGAATACTTTAAATGGAAGAATTTTCCAGATGACAAATCCGGATGGTATGGAAACCATATCTCGCCTAGCCTTTCACGCTGATTTCATTCTGGTTCTCCTTGCGCCATTTTATTTAATATGGGAAGATCCGCGGATGCTACTCTTGATTCAGGCCGTTGTCCTTGGAATAGGATCCTATTTTGTGTATCTAATTGCACATCGTGTCATCAAGAGTACAACAATCGCAACGATTATGGGAATTTCATACTTACTTAACCCTTTTGTTCAAAAACAAAACCTATTTGACTTTCACGCGATAGTCCTTTCGACAACATTTTTGCTAGCCGCATTCTATTTCATGCTGGGGAAAAGATACAAGCTTTTTCTTTTATCACTAGCCTTAGCTATGCTTACAAAAGAAAATATTTTCCTGATCGCTTCTGTGTTTGGCTTATACCTGACATTTAAAACAAAGGATAAACGGTGGCTTATTTTAACGATTGGCGGAATTGCGAGCTTTTATTTTTTGATAGATAAACTGATCCCATTGGCTCGCGGGAGCCAGCATTTTGCAACAGAATATTTTCAAGAGTTTGGTAATTCTCCGGTTGAAATACTTATAAATCTGGCATCAAATCCATTTAAAACTCTTTCTAGTTTATTTGCAGCATCAAATTTGCCGTACATATATAAATTATTTATACCAGTAGGGTTTTTATCATTTCTTTCCCCACTTGCACTGCTTTTTGCATTTTCTGATCTAGCAATAAATCTTCTGTCAAAAAATGAAAACTTAAGAACGTTGACATTTCACTACGGGGCCACGATAATCCCTTTTGTATACATATCGGCTATATTTGCAATTGAAAAAGTTCTACGTCTCAAATTAAAGCTCGTCTCTCAAAAATCAATCTCATATTTCCTAATCATTTTCGCTATATACGGCACATACCAATATGGGGTGCTCCCAGGCGCCAAAAACCCATCACTTGAAATATATGATAATTACCTCCCGCAAAGACAGGACATTAAAAAATTCTTAGAAAATATTCCGCAAAACCTATCCGTTGCGTCTACCAATAATCTTGGAGCTCACTTATCTCATAGAGAAAAAATCTACACAATTCCAATCGGCGTAGAAGGCGCAGATGTAGTTCTTTTTCTGTTAAACGATAAATATGCAAGTCCTTCGTTGTCAGAACAGATGGAACTCGCGAGGAATTTACAAAACAACACAGCATATATTGAACTTTATAAGACAGGTGATTTTATAGCTTTTGCAAAAAGAAGCGCTGCAAGAAGAATTCCTAACGCTCAATTAAGTCCTTGAAATCTGATACTCATAAGGAAAATATAAGAACGAAGCAGGAACATCATCAATGAGGTATTTTTGAAAATCTTGATATATCTCAATTCTACTTTCCTTATCGTGATTGAGCCTGCCGTCCTCAAGAATCTTATCGATTCGTAAATTTCTGTATCTTGCGATGTTGTTAACCTCTCCCGAATGCCAAAGAGTATATTGATCAGGATCATGCGGAAGATTCATTGGGTATATCAGAATTTGAAAGCTTTGAGGTAATGTATAGACAGTTTTTATTTTTGACTTTATTCCTATTTTTTCCCAATCTTTTTGGAGGGCTTTTGCGGCATTCTCAAACCCCTCAAGAACCGACAGTTCAAAGAGAGTGTTCTTGGCATCATCCTCTTCTGTTAGAAGTTCTTTTGCGATCTCTGGGTCAGCGATCCCGTAATTTGGAGTCTTTGAGAAATACAGAGAACCTTGTGGTATAGGAGAGAAAGCCCGCTCACCCTCCGTAAACTTAGCTGGCATTGCATAATTCAGCGCTTGACGGATTTTTTTATTAGATAGTATTTTGTCCGAGTTATTATAGAAGGCAGTAACTAGCTTCCCGTAATTAATATCCTTAATAATTCTTGTATTTCTAAATGATTCAAAATCCCTGTTTTTGATCGCGGTTGATTTTAATCCATTCGCAACGTCTATCTCACCCAATGAGTATGCAATCCTTAATGCTTCCTCGCTTGGATAGAAAATGATAATTTTTCTTATGCTCGTGTCTTTTTTTTTTGCCATAGTCATAGATCTTATAAAGCCCGCATTTAGATCCATTTTAGTTATCTTATGGTCACCGAGCCCTGCAAGTTTATCCGTAATTATGGGCATAGATAAAGAATTCAAAAACGGAGCGTAAGGCTCTTTAAGCCTAAATGAAATCGTATAGTCGTCAATATTTTTTTTATCAACGTCTTTAAACGATATGGGCAAATTTTGGGCGGTCAACTCACGGTTATCATGAAAGTACTGTCCTTTTTTGATGTAAACAATGTATTCCCTCCCCCCGTCTTTAACTTGCCATTTGTAGGCAGCTCCAGGCTTTATCGATTGGTTGTCTCCAACCTCAGTTAACCCATAAGAAATATCAAGAAGAATTTCTTGTGGAATGGTTTGAAGCGTATAGGCACCTGCATACCCGATTTTCTGAACTTTTTTTTGAAGCCTTGGGAAGATATAGAAGTTAAGGCTGAAAGTTAGGATGAAAAAGAATATGGCTCCTAAAATTACTGAAGATATGATCGTCCTGTTCCACCGCTTAAAATAGGCCCTTATTAACCAGAAGTAGTATCTTCTTCTTATGAACTGCATAGTGAAGGATGAGAAAGTAACTTAAATAAGAGCTCCTAGAATTGAAAATCCAGCAAACAAGGCGGCAAGAATTATTGTTGAGTAGAACAAAATTCTTTCGATCCCTTTTTTGCTTCTATAGGTCTGTCCACTGGCGCCAAAGACCACGCCTGCCTGTGTCCCTCTTTGCTGCAGTATGATTGACACTATTAAGAGAAAGGCTATTAACATTGCAACTATGGTTATTATCATGAAAATAAAGAATCTATAACCTTATTGAGAATGTATATTGTAGCAGAAATGACGAGTAAAGACAAAAGATATGAAAGCTGAATTCTTTGTATTTCAATACCCCAAAAAGCAAATCCCTCAAACGTAAATGCTGAAACAGTTACATTCCCATAAATAAAACTGATCAAAAAAAGAGCAGCAAGAGTGCTTAGAAAAGAAAGGAGACCAAGTGTAAGAATATTGAAGGGTAAGGTAATTACCTTAATTATAGGGTCAAGAATTGTTAAAGCTATGGCAAAAAGAGTCCCAGCTATTGTAAAAGACATGAAACCTCCAGTAATTTGAAGTCCGGGCAAAAATATAGATGTTAAGAAAAGAGAGAGAGAATTAATCGCAATAAGCCTTGCAATTGGCCTCATAAGATTATCCTAGCAGAAAGAGGTTACGGTATTCAACATAACATCCAATTCATCAAGCACCAATTCACCAAACCAATTAACAAATATTAAATGTTTAATGAATTAAACAATTGGTAAATTAAACATTGGTTTGATCAATTGGAATTTGGTTATTGGTAAATTAAATTGCGATCGCCTTCTTTCGGAGAAGTCTATGGTAAGCAAGCGCAAAGCGGTGGGCTTCATCACGAATTCTCCTAAGTAGGTTAACCCCCGGAGTTGCTTTTGGAAGTTTTATTTCAATGAAGTCAACACTAGGGGTTCGAACGGGAACAATTATCGTCTCCTCGCGCTTTGCGAGACCTATAACCGGAATATCTATTTTTTGTTCGGCAAAAACTTGCAATACTGCAGAGACTTGGCCGCGGCCGCCGTCAATTACCATTAAATTAGGCACGTCCCAGTCAATCCGTTTGACTCGACGCCGGATAACCTCGCGAATCATTTCAAAATCATCAGGACTATGTTTAAATCTGATTCGGAATCTTTTGTATTCGTTTTTGTTTGAATCCCCGTCAGTAAATACCACCATAGATCCTGTTGCGCTCTTGCCTTGAATATTTGAGATGTCATAGCATTCAATTCTATGAAGGTTTTCTATTTCAAGACCATACTTAATTAAAATCTCTTTTAGCGAACTAACCTCCGTTCGAATTCTTTCGAAATAATAATCTGGCTGCTCCTCATATCTAAACGGGTCATAGGTTTCGCTTGTTATATAGCCAATTTTCTCAATTTTTCTCTGTATTTCTCCTGCTTTTTCAAACTCTTCCCTTTTGACGCACGCATTTTGTTCTTTTTGAAGATTTCGAATTACTTTATGCTTGTTCCCCTTCATAAAGGAAATTAAGTTTCTTATGTTCTTTTTGTATTCCGAAATTTTCTCGGGGAATGCGAGGACACAAGGACAAAGGCCTATATGGTTATAAAGACACCTTTTTGGAGGGTGATTTTTTACAGATTGGTAAGGAAAAATTCGACGCAACAATCTCAGAACCGTTTTCAAGTTTGTCACGTTGGTATATGGGCCAAAGTAGGAAGCATTCTTATTTGACTTTTTTCGTGTTAATACAACGTAGGGAATCGGTTTTTTTGCTATTTCAAGAAAGGGAAATGATTTATCATCTATAAGCCTAATATTGTACTCAGGTTTATACTTCTTAATTAAACTTGATTCTAATAAAAAGGCCTCAATCTCAGATGCCACGACAATATGATCAACAAATTTTGCTTCCGAGACTAATCTGAGTGTTCTCGTCTCCAGTGCTTTATTGGAAAAATAGGATGATACTCTCTTTTTAAGTTCGCGGGCTTTACCTACGTAAATCGCTTTGTTTTTTTCGTCTTTGAATATATAAACTCCAGGTTTTGTAGGCAATGATGCTAACAGCGCTTGATCCAACAATAATTACACCTCCTATTAATAATAAATAGTAATCTGGAAAGAGACCAACGAGAATTTTTTCTGTTGTGGAATTTCCTTCAAAAAGGATTGTAGTATTATGGGACTTATTTGTCAAAAATGGTGTTTTATCAAAGCTAATATTTAAGGTTTTCTTACCATACGGCGGAATAGAGTCAATATAAAATTCCTGATAGGCGGGCTTAAGGTCACTTTTTACGTACAATTTTTTGTTTTTGATTACCATATTGCCCTCATTGACTACAGTTATTTGTCCGGAAGCAGAAAGAAGTGGAAAAACAAAATCCGGGAAATCGCTTAAAACACGTACCTTCATGGTGTTTCTAAATGCTGACTCTTCAGAAAATGAAACATTAACGTCTTTTGTGTCGCGAGCAAGCTTATATCCACCGGCCGGAACCGGATAGGTGCTATCCTTGCCTTTTACGACAAAGGCTACATGGTCAAAGTCAAATGAGTTATAATAGTCCATTCCACGAGTTGTGTCCCCCCAGGTTGGATCAACCATGATCCAGGTTTTCCTTTCTACGTCGTAAAATTGAGGCCAAGAATGTAATACGTCAGTGATCAAGGACAATGGCCTTAATCTTGAGTCTTGCGTATGCGCATACCCTTCAACAGATCTTGACCTAATACCCGCGGCCCGGGCGAGTGCTATAAATAAGTCTGTATACTCAAGACACACCGCAAATTCAGGCTTTTTTAGTACCCTGGAAGCTCCCACCCTTACATTTTTCGAGTTAACTTTATCGTAATCATATGAAAGCTTTTCAACAACAAAGTTATAAATTTTATCTGGCGTTTTTAACTCAGAAGCTAATTTTTTAATTTCTGGATCATTTACCTCCCAATATTTGGAATAAGATAGGTTGTTTGACAGCGGATTTATGTCAAAGATTGGCGTAGCAAAAACATGAGCGTAAATTTCTGTATCTATTGTTTTTCTTTCGTTTGGAGCAAGAGAATAGACGGCAAGCCAGTTTCCATCTTCGTCTTGATAGACGTTTTCTGGTTCAGGAGTAATCTTTTCTATTCTAATATCCTGATAAGAGGTTTCGGGCGGGAGTGCTACCTCTGTTTTGACAGGAATAACACTTGAATTCTCTAGATGATATGAAAGCGTCAGCTTATAATATTGTGAATTACCAAACAGTATCAAAATACCTGAACTACCGATTTCACTCTTTGTGAACACATATGGACCTCTCCCTGAAAGCATTCTCTTTGGTTTTGTTATTGAGGGATCACCAAAACTTGGCGGAACAACCAGAGTAATATTGTACGAATCAAAAGAAGAAGGATCTGACAACCCCGGCACACTTACTTCCCATATGGTGCCTCTTTTATCAGCAATTTGTTTTGACTCAAAAGCCACAACGAAATCATTTACCTGCCCAAATCCAACTACCCTATCTGGAAAGCTTATTTCTATGCTTGTGTAGCCGCTTGCCTCGCCGGAGCCTTGCGAAGGCGGGTCCTTTTCATCCGTAACCTTATTTGGAATACTACCTTGATCATTAAAGGTTCTTAAGTTTTTAATGTCGGTAATTCCCGTTGAGATTGTATAAGTAGGAGTATATGTATACTCGGTTTTATTCCGGATTCGAACATTCTGCGTGACTCGCGTAATTCCACTTTCGACTACTTCATAAGTGGAGCTTGTAGAAATATCAAAATTCTCATCCGCATATGCAAGGCGAATAAATAATAATGAATAAAGAATAATGAATAAACCTAGACAAAAAATTCGCAAAAGCATCCACTTATCATACTAAATACTTAATACGTAATACAAAATACTGAAAGAGCTCAAAGTTCTTTTGCTAAATAGTGTCCAGTGTATGACTTAGGATTTTTCGAAATTTCTTTCGGGGTTCCGGTTGCTACAATTTCTCCTCCTGAGTCGCCGCCTTCAGGACCCAAGTCTATTATCCAATCTGCGTTTTTAATAACGTCAAGATTATGTTCAATTACAATTACCGTGTTTCCTTTTTCGACAAGTTTTCGAAGAACGGATATGAGTTTTTCTAAATCAGCAAAATGCAAACCGGTTGTCGGTTCGTCCAGTAAATACAAACTACCACCGCCGCCTCTTTTTGATAGTTCTGTCGCGAGTTTTATTCTCTGTGCTTCGCCCCCAGATAAAGTAGTTGCAGACTGTCCAAGTTTAATGTAAGAAAGTCCAACCTCTTTTAATGTTACGAGTTTGTTAAATAGTCCTTCATGAAAGGAAAAGAAGTTGAGCGCTTCATCAACGCTCATATTTAAAACCTCTGAGATGTTCTTGCCTTCAAAACCAATCTCAAGGGTCGACTCAGTATATCTTGCGCCATTGCATGTCTCGCATGTTATATAAACATCAGGTAGGAATTGCATCTCAATTTTAATTTGTCCTTCTCCTTCGCAAGTTTCACATCGCCCGCCCCTAACATTAAAAGAGAATCGTCCAGGACCATATCCTCGCATTCTTGCCTCCCGGGCGTTGGCAAATATTTCCCTTATGTAGGTAAATGCGCCCGTGTAAGTCGCAGGATTAGATCTCGGGGTTCTGCCTATCGGTGATTGATCAATCATGAATACGCGCTTAAGGAGACCGTCTCCTAGAACCTCACGAAATTCCCCTGGTTTTTCCCTATGAAACGGATTCTTTCTGAGTGCTACCACATGGTACAAAACATCATTAATAAGAGTTGACTTACCGCTTCCTGAAACACCTGTAATGCATATAAAGGCTCCTTGCGGAAACTTGACATTAATATTCTTTAAGTTATGGGCAGAAACTCCTTTAAGCTCTAAGAAATCTTCAGTCTTTTTGATATCAAAATTGTTTCTTCGATTTATTATCTCTTTTCTTTTTGAAAGATAGTCTCCTGTCAAAGAATCCTTGTCCCTCATTATTTCATGTGGTTCACCCTTGGCTACGATTTTCCCACCCCGTTCACCTGCGCCTGGCCCAATATCAAAAATGTAATCGCTTTGGTTCATCATTTCGCGGTCATGCTCAACAACAATGACGGAATTTCCCAAATCACGAAGCTTTTTCAGTGTATTAATGAGTTTTGAATTATCTCTAGGATGAAGACCAATAGACGGCTCGTCAAGAACATAAAGTACCCCTGAAAGCCCGCTCCCAATTTGAGAGGCAAGTCGAATTCTTTGTGCTTCTCCTCCTGCCAATGATTGGGCGTTTCGCGATAAAGTGAGATATGAAAGCCCAACGTCAATTAAAAATTTCATTCTAGTTTGAATTTCCCGCAAGATAATTTTGGCTATTTGCTTTTCTCTTTCATTAAGAAGATCAAAAAGTTTTACTATAAACTCATATGATTTTTCTATCGATAAGTCTGAGAGGTCAACAATGGATAAGTTATTTACTGTTACTGAGAGTGCATCTTTTTTTAGCCTTGCTCCGTTGCACTCGCCGCAAACCAAACTTGTCATAAATTTTTCTATCTCACGCTTCACTATTTCTGATCCAGATTCACTATGTTTTTGAAGAAGGTAGGCAATTACGCCAGGGTAAGTTTCGTAGATTCTTGTCCGCTCACCAAACCTGTTAGTACCCTTCACCTCATAAACTTCATCACCTGTCCCCTCAAGGATTATTCTTTTTTGATCCTGGGTAAGTTTTCTTATCTCTACGTTGAGTGGAATGTTGTTTTCTTCAAAAGCCTGGCGCACAGTCCTGCTGAACCAAGTGTCGGATTCAATGTTTGAAAAAGCCAAGATTCCTCCCTCAAGAATTGACAAATATGGATTCAAAACGCGCTCCGAATCTACGGATTGGATAACACCTAATCCGTTACAGTTGGAACACGCTCCGTATGGAGAGTTAAACGAAAAAAGTCTTGGCTCAATCTCAGGCATTGATGTACCGCAAACTGGACACGCAAACTTTTCAGAATAAAATGTATCTTCCATAATTTTGGGTTTGTCTGGAATAGAAAATCCTTTGTCTTTAATTTCCGATATGGTTACTTCACGATTTGCAAGGTTTAATGCTTGTTCAACTGAGTCTATCAGTCTTTGTTTATCAAAATTCTTACTTGCCCCGCCTTGGCGGTGGTCAAGAACAAGCCTGTCAACAACAGCCTCTATTGTGTGTTTGTTGGTTTTTATCAAAACCAAATCTTCACCCAAACCAAAAACCTGTCCATCAATCCGCACTCTAGTATATCCTCTCTTTTTTAGATCCTTAAATAAGTCTGTGTACTCTCCTTTCCTTCCGCGAACAATCGGCGCCAAAATCATGATTCTTGTGGGTGTTGCACGGACAAATTTTTGAATAATATCCTCAACGATTTTTTCTTTCGTTGTTCGAGTTATTTCTGTTCCATCATTTGGACAGTGCGGGTGGCCGATTCTAGCAAAAAGCAATCGGAGATAATCATATACTTCTGTCACTGTTCCAACAGTTGATCTCGGATTGTGGGAGGTAGACTTTTGGTCTATTGAGATTGATGGAGAAAGGCCTTCGATGTGATCTACGTCAGGTTTTTTCATTATGCCAAGGAACTGTCGAGCATATGAAGAAAGAGACTCCACATATCTTCTTTGACCCTCCGCGTAGATCGTGTCAAATGCTAAGGAAGACTTGCCGGAACCCGACAATCCCGTAAACACCACCAGCTTATACTTCGGAATTTCTAAATCAATATTTTTTAGATTATGCTCCCGAGCTCCTTTAATTACAATCTTATCTAGCATATCTGTTCTCCTTAAGGTTGCTTGCCCCGTAGAAGCGCCCCTTCAACGCGAGGACGTAGACCTCGGGAGAAGGTAAGCTATGTACGGGGTGCTCTCTTGCTCCTTTTATAATAATTTTATCGAGGCTCATCGGTTTTAAGGCGAACTATTATAACCCAAAACCTGCAGTGTCTTCAAGAACTAAGCGGCAGACTTTATAGTATAATTGCAAAATTGTGAATAGAGAAAGATATTCTAGAAGAGAATTATTAGCTCATCTAGGCCAGGGGGCCTTAGGATCGCTGATTCTTGCATGTACCGGCGGAAAAGAACGGATACCTCTTGCTATTTATGAATTCAGACGTTCTGAAGGAACATGGACCCGAGAAGAAATCGAAGCGCTGGCTGACAGCATGCTTGCTGAGGATGTATTTACTGAGATTCCATACGCAGGTTATCTCTTGAAAGAGGGAATAAATGGAAAACCTAATTTTTCAGCAAACGACAGCCTTTTTATTGATTCTCTACCGACTTTTATATCTCAAACGCACCTACCAGCCCCTTTCACAAATACCAAAATTCCCATGGGCGCATATATTGCAGCAGTGGGTCCCGACGTAACACTATCAAATGTTCCAAACGAGTTTCAAGGTAAGACATCAAAGCCCAACGCTGAACTCCAGCAAATAATAATATCAACAGATCAAACCAAGGATAATTCAGACTTCGCTCTAAAGTTTATAGTCGCAAAGGAAGTAATGAATTACTATGCATATAATATGGTTGCGAATTATATTGCTTATGATTTATTATCCTTAAAATTACCAAGTGACCCCATCGAAAGAAGAGCTGCAATGATTTATTATGTGCATTCGCTGAGCATTGACACTAGACATGGGTTAGTTCCTGTCTTTTCATTAGCAGATTTTTGGGCGCTTTATCTTATGATACCCGACTATATTAAGGCTCGTCAGCGCAACAAGTTCACAGTAGACGATTTGAAGGCCGGAGAAGGGCTCGGTCTATTTGACGAAACAGCAAAGGGTTTTATTAGTGACGGGATACTCATATTCAAAAATGGAGCATATCATTGGACAGAAGACTCAAAAAAATTCTACGATGAATGGCTCGACGTTTCCGCGTACAAGTACGCCCTTGTTACAGGAACGCTCCCTCCGCAAAATACACCATGATCTTATTAAAGGGGGTCGCTTAGTATCACTGGAACTGTGTCTATTATGTGGCTGAGAGATTCTTCGATCTCATCTTGGCTTATGCGATAGTTCATAAATCCAACTTTAATAATCCCAACTCTACCCTTTTCAGAATCTAAAGCGCCAATTGCATTCCTATTTTCAATTTTATAAGTAATCCAGTCAAGAATTGTAAAGGCATGTGCTGTAAGAACCTCTTGATATTCAATTCCGGTGACATCTTTTACGTATTGAATAAATTTATCTACGTCATCATCATAAGCAAACATTTCCCCATAAATATTCCTGGAAGAGACTCCTCTGATCCAATGCTCATCAGGCGCGCCTACCCTTGCGGCTTCAAGAACCCTTGATTTTATAGATTCTGCAACTACCCCTCCGGGGGTATTTGCAATAATATCTTTCCCGTCAGCATATATATCTACGAGCGAAGTTAAAGCTGAATAACCTCTTTTAAATAGAGATGTATGTGACTGGTCGTTTATTCTTCTCCCAGCTCGATACATCGCAAGCATACTGTTTTGGGAAACCATCACGCTATGGGGGAATCTTTCATGGTCGTAAGAGAGTTCGCTCTCGTAGTTCATAGCAAAAATTATAGCATATCAAGATTAGATTTAGATAGATTTGACGGAGATATTTTATCTTGCTTGTGGCTTCGCGAAAGCGCGGGATTCATAAGCGCGGCCCAAATCTATGCTTGTTGTGATAATCGCCCTACTTATTAACCGTTCGCAAGTGGAATTAAGTTCTCCTTTGTCTCTAATTCTTTCTAGCCTATCTATCCGAGCCTTAATTTGTTCTATAGGCGCGTGAACAGTTGGTTCACGAACTATAAGTGTTAGGGCGTTTTTGTATTCTCGCATAAACAGATTATAGCATTTCAGAGCTAATTTTGTTTTAGATATCTGATTTTGTCGCGGAGGAGGGCGATTTTAAAGTCTAGTAAATGAGCTATCCATGTTACCCAGATATCCATGAGGGCTTGACAACACACTTTTTTGTTATATTATAGTGTCATGTCAACAGAAACACGTCCAAACAATCCTCACCGAAGACCTCAGGAAAGACACATGAATGCAAAGGAACGTAGACGTTTCGAACAACTACAGGAACTAAATAATAGAAAGTTTCCGCTTTCAGATCTTGCAATAGATGCAGAAGACTCAGGTTTTGATGAAATGAAACTATTTGATCGTGCTGAAGGCCTAATAGATAAATGGGGCATTGACGGAGAAATTGAAGTAATTAGTTTTTATGTACACGTTCATCATGAGCAACCGATCCCAATAAAACAAACTCCAACGGTAGATATTAAAAGCACGCAATACCCCGATGAAAAGTTAAAAATTCAAATAAGGGAGTCCAAGGATAGAAAAGATAAAATAGCTAACACCCTACACCTTGATGTACTGAGACTAGAGCCTTATTTTAGCATTATACCTGAGGAAGATATCGAAAGAAACGAGCAAGGTTATGTAACTGGATATATGGAGGAGCAAACTGATCCAAGTAATCCACGGAAAACCATTAGAAGACGCGTAGGGGTTGCTATAGACAGGAAGACGATCCAGAACTGCAATTTTTCGGTCCAGCGTATAGAATTGAACTTAATCGCGGACAACGACCTAGGAAAGCTTTCTTCCACGATGGAGATTGGGCGTTCCAGTATCTAAAGCAAGAGGAAGTTGATAGCTTGAAACAAGTTATAGATATAATGAAGGGTAAGCTTTCGGGAAAATAGGTAGCAACTTTTACCCTTGCCTCAAATACTTAATTTTATCTCTTAGGAGGGCGGCGGTTTCAAAGTCTAATTGTTTTGCGGCCTCAATCATTTCTTTTCGCAAGCGTTTAATTACCTTATCACGTTCATCAGGCAATAAGACTTCTTTCTCAAGCATCGGCTTGATGTCTTCCAAAACATCCACCTTTTTAACAAGGCGAGCACGTATTATTTTTTCAATAGATTTTGGAGTAATCCCGTGTTTTTTATTAAATTCAAGCTGATTTTTGCGTCGGCGATCCACCTCTTCCACCGCTCCACGAATTGACCGGGTCGAGTCATCCGCATATAGGATTACTTTTGAATCGATTCTACGTGCAGCACGTCCCATAATTTGAATTAAAGATGTTTTCGAACGGAGGAAGCCCTCTTTGTCAGCGTCCATAATCGCAACCAATGATACTTCCGGCAAGTCAAGTCCTTCCCGAAGAAGATTAATTCCTACTAATACGTCGTATTTCCCACCTCGTAAATCATCTAGAATATCCTGCCTTGCAAGCGTATCTATCTCAGAATGTAAATAATTAACTTTAATACCTTTCTCTTCAAGATAAAAAGCCAAGTCTTCCGCCATCCTCTTTGTTAAAGTCGTAACCAGGACTCGCTCTTTCTTTGTGACTACACGGTTTATTTCTTTTATTAAGTCGTCTACCTGCCCCTCTGTAGGACGAATCTCTATCTCAGGATCAGGGATTCCTGTTGGACGCACAAGCTGTTCGGCAACATTTTTCTCCCCCGCAAGTTCTAACTCCCAGTCATCTGGTGTAGCAGACATATAAATAGTTTGGTTAACGCGTGCGCGAAACTCATCAAAGCTTAAGGGCCTGTTGTCAAATGCTGACGGCAGACGGAATCCATATTCAACAAGAAGCTCTTTTCTTGATCTGTCCCCGCGAAACATTCCTCTTATTTGTGGGATTGTCATATGTGACTCGTCAATTAACAATAGCCATGGTTTCCCGCTTTCCTCAAAATAGTCTAACAGCGTATACGGAGGTTCCCCCGGCTTACGGCCGTCAAAATATCTAGAATAGTTTTCAATACCATTAACATAACCTATTTCACGAATCATTTTAATATCGTAATCGGTTCTTTTTTGTAATCTTTCCGCTTCAAGAACCTTTCCCGCTTCTTTAAGCTCTTTGTAACGAATTGCCAGATCTCTTTTGATCTGTTCGAAAACGTCCGCATAAGAAGATCTGTCCGTAATGTAGTGTTTTGCCGGATAAATCATTATCCACTTTTTGTCTTCGATGACATTGCCATTCAATGGATCTACTGTCTCGATTTTTTGAACGGTATCTCCAACTTGTAATATTCGTACAATGTTGTCTTCGTATCCCGGGTGTACCTCAACTGCCTCACCGCGAACACGAAAGGTACTTCTTTTGAAAGCGTAGTCATTTCTTGCATACTGAAGATCCAATAGCCTATCAAGAAGCGCATTGCGGGTTAACTTGACACCTATCGCCAATTCCATGGCAAATTTACCATATTCTTTTGGTGATCCTAGGTTATAAATTGCAGAAACTGAGGCGACTACAATTGTGTCAGGACGAGTTAAGATATTTGTTGTAGCAGCCAAACGTAATTTGTCTATTTCCTCATTTATTTCTGCTTCTTTCGCAATATAAGTATCTGTTGTTGGAATATATGCTTCCGGCTGGTAGTAGTCGTAATAAGACACAAAATACGAAACAGCATTCTTTGGGAAAAAATCACGGAACTCCTGATAAAGCTGCGCCGCGAGAGTCTTGTTGTGGGTCATAACGAGCGTGGGGATATTTAAATTCCGAATTACGTTTGAAATAGTAAAAGTTTTACCGGATCCAGTCACTCCAAGTAGCACAACGTTCTTTTCGCGGTTACGAATTAAACTCGTGATTTTTTCAATCGCCTCTGGCTGATCCCCCGTAGGTTTAAACTTAGATACTAATTCGAATTTCATGGTTTTCTATTTTAACACAGCTATCTTAACCCCAGCCGATAATGACCAATTCATCAAGCACCAATTTTCAAACCAATGATTCAATTTACCAATTGTTTAATTCATTAAACATTTAGCATTTGTTAATTGGTTTGATCAATTGATTAATTGGTTATTGGTAAATTTGCAAAGTGATATACTTTGCATTAGATTGCATCAGTTGACATTTCGACTATTTTTCGATTATATTATTAATATTGTTCGATATACTCAATACTGAATACTGTATACCGAATACT
>CAYIRD010000010.1:0-14881 GCA_964365755.1 uncultured Gammaproteobacteria bacterium
CTGTATTGAAAATATTATCCCCTAAAATTACTAGGATGCGATCATTCTTCGCAAATTCTTCAGCATAAGATATACCATCAGCAATTCCGCCTTTTGGATTCTCCTGAACTGCATAGAATAATTGCAGACCGAATTCCGAACCTGTTTTAAGTAGAGTCTCAAAATCGCTTGCGTGATCTTGAGAGCTTGTAATAAGGACTTCTTTTATGTCCGCTTTACCCATGGCCTCAAGAGGATAATAGATCATGGGTTTGTTATAAACAGGAAGAAGATGTTTGTTGGTTACCCAAGTTAAAGGCCTCAAGCGAGTTGCCAAACCGCCCGCTAGTATTACTCCCTTCATAGTCAAAATTTATCTATATTTAGAAATAAAAATATGGCAAAAATAAGCAAACTAATAAGTATATATTCTACCATAACTCTACGCCTGAGCGTATGATGGATCCTGTGATGCAGTGCCCCAATAATTGCGTATAGAGACAGCATGACAAACATTATTATAAACTGAAGTATAAGGTTTGGAGAAAATAGGAAAACTAGGAAAAAACCCAAGAATAAGGCGGTTAATTCAAGTAAGTAATACAGTTGGTGTGGAATCTTTTGAAATATCATAATATGCTTCCTCCACGCTCGAGTATAATAAACAATAAAAACGCAAGTATGAGCATTATGTGATCAAGATTGTGCCCCACAATTCTCGGTATTTTTTTTCTTTCAACGATTACCAAATCCATAATGAATGCGAAAGCCAAAAAACTTAAGCCGGCAGTTGAGACAGCACGTGAAGTAACTTTTGAATCAATGGCTGGGGCGGACTGAGCCCCGGCTCCGGCCCGCTTCGCCGGAGCTTCAGCGAGGCGAGCGGGGGCGAGGGGGCCCGCCTGCTCGACAGGCATGGGTGTCGCGGAGGCAGCGGTAGGTATCGAAGTTGGGGTAGGCGGAGCGTTGGCCTCCTCTTGTACCACGGCGGGTACGGAAGCAAGAGTTTGTGACGTTGCTGCCCCAAACATTTCAACTACTAGAACCGTTTCCTCTCCGGTCAAAGTTCCCGGCACTATGGCAAACCCCACGTCATTATATTTGCCTGCCAAAATGTTATCTCTATGGCTTTCTGAAGCCATCCATGCATTTACTGTGGATGATGAATCTGTAAACCCGCGTGCTAAATTCTCACCAGCATGAACATAATTGTATCCTGCAGCGCGGATAAATCCCCAAGGTGATGTTGTGCCATCCGGAGCAAAGTGAGACCAATAATTCTTCTCCAACATATCAGCTGCTTTTCTTCTTGCCGCATCTGACAATTGAGGGTTTAACGTGAACGGTGAGAGTCCTTGCTTGGTCCTTTCATTATTCACTAAGTCCAACAGCTCATTCTCCGAGATAGAATAGGAAATTCCCAAAATATCAGGTCTTACTGAGCTAATAAAGTACCAAGCAAAGTTTAAAATGAGAAATAGTGAAAGTATTGTTGCAAGACTTGAATTATGGAGAATCTTTGCTCTATGATTATTTCTCTCGTGAGGAAGAAATAGATGCTTCAGAAATCTAAACATATTTTTATCATATCAAATATTAAAAATTAAAAATCAAAAATACATAGTAAAAATCAAATATTTTATATTTACTATGTATATTTACTATTTGCTATTTGATATTTAATATTGAGGTAATTCTGTCTCCCCAAGCTTTCTGCCGTTGACCCGAATTAGCCCTGCAAATGATAGTGCGTTGGCGATTGAAATCCCTACGCGAAGGCCAGTAAAAGACCCGGGACCGCGTTCCACGTTTATTTCATTAATATCCGAAATCCCCAATCTTGCTCTTTTTAATATTTTTCCGATCAAGGGTAGCGTCGCCTGAGCTTTGTTATTATTAGCTACCGATTTTTCCTCGAAAGTTCCCGTTTCTGTTTCCAATCGAACAATTATTTGCTGGTTATCTCTTGTGTCAATATATAATTTATTCATAATAAATAGTATTGAGTATAGAGTATTCAGTATTGAGTATTATTTCATACAGAATACTGTATACAGAATACTGAATACTAAAGACTGACTGCTCCCGCTCTCACTACCTTCCAGGGTTTAACCGTCACGTCTAATACAGTTGAGGGCTTTTTAATTTTACACTGTCCGGGCAGAACAAAATCAACTTTGCGAACCAAATTCGGGTCTAAATCAGAAAATTCAAACGGCGTTTTTCCGCCTGCAAAATTTGCAGAAGGACCAAGAATTGGCACCCCAACCGCCCTAATCACCCTAAGTGCTGAATTGTGATCCGGAATCCTAATACCGATTGTATTACCTCCTCCACGGACAAGAGAGGGCAATTTTTCAACTTTACACGCAAGTACTAAAGTAAGCGCGCCTGGCCAGTATTTTTGCATTAACTCGCGGATATCCGAATCGAAAGGCTGGACATAGTCCTCCACCATTTGGATCGAACTTGCAAGAATCGGAACAGCTTTGTCTTTTGATCTTTTTCGCAATTCGAACAACTTTCGAACCGCACTTTCATCATCGATCCGGCATCCTATCCCAAATGCCGTATCCGTTGGAAAAATCACAATCCCCCCATTTTTAAGAATATCGACCGCTTTATCAAGATTGTACATAATTGCGAATTATTATTTTACGTTTGTTTTTATTTAAGACTTCGAAATCTATTTGCCAAGAGGCTTTTAGAGTTTGGTGTTTTTCTCCCCACTCAATGAAAAAAATTCCGTTTGGGTCTTCAAAAATATCATCAAGTCCTAGATTTTTAATTTCCTCCGAATCTCCCAATCGATAAAGATCAATATGGTAAAGGTTTATTTTTCTTTGATCGAATTTCCCACGATGTCTTCTGACTAAAACAAATGTAGGCGATATGACTCGAGATTTAACATTGAGGGCTTTGGCTACCCCTTGAACAAAGGTAGTTTTGCCTGCCCCGAGTTCACCCGAAAGAACTACGATGTCTCCTATTTGAAAATTATGTGCGAGCTCTGTTCCGAGATCTTCTGTTTCTCTTGCGGAGTTTGTTATAAAGTCTTTTTCTTCCATGGAAAAATTTTATCTCCAAATTGGAAATAAGCCAAAATGCCTCCTACTGCAAGAACAATTACTCCAAGACCTATAAAAATAAGAGGGCGGGGAGAAGTACTTTCTCCCAAAACCTGAGACTCTGATGGCGTTGATGACGCATCGAGGGCAAGCTTAGTTTCTCCCGCAACAAATAAATCATCCGTACCCGCCTCTTTTTCTTCAAGTTTTTTGGTCGGCGTGGGAGTTGTTTTCTTGGTTGGGGTTGGCGTGGGGACCTTTGTAGGCGTGAGTGTTTTTGTGGGAGTCGGTGCTTTTGTTGGAGTGGGTGAATTAGTAGGAGTCGGCGAATTCGCAGGAGTTGGCGTTATTGTGGGAGTGGGTGTCGGCGTCGGCACATTCACTTGTATCGAAACTGGTTCGCTATCAGTCTCTGAACATCCAGCAGTATATCTTCTTGCTTTTAGAAAAAATGATCCATTATTAACGCTATTCTCTTGACCAATTTTAGTAATTAATACAAGCGCCGTTGTAGATGTATCTGAAATTTTATAGTAATTCTTACAATCTTGACTCGATTCAATTTTAACCCAATCACCATTGTTATTTTTTATGTACCCGAAATATGGTTTACCTGATGATTCTTGCCAAGCGACTCGAAAATAAGATTCGGAAGGCAAATCGTTTATGTTTATATTTACTGTTACTTCTTGCTCCGTAGAGGATACACTGCTAGGATTGACACTTGAAATGGTCATTGAGAACGCCGCGAAACCCTTTCCTGAGATCAAAAAAAATAACAAAAGAAAGGAAAATAAAACCAATAAGATTCGATTCATTATTTGGCCTATTATCTAATATCTAGTATCTAATATCTAGATGCTATTTCTAGTGGGGGATTATGTGAAGATACCAAGTAATCAAGCCGTCATCATGTTCCACTTTGGCATAATTTAAAATGCCATTTGAACATTTGTAGCTCCCTTCATAAAGCTTGCCGTTACGAACTGCCTTTACATTAGAGCTTCCGCCTTCCATGTCTATCCCATCATGAAAACCGCTTGGATAAAACTGTTGGGCAAAACCATGTGACCCATACGCTTGATTAACAAGTATGGAATCGTCGAGCGGCCAGGGGTAACTCCCATGGGGATTTATAGTCCCGTAATATCCGTATTGAGATTCGGGATACGAGTAGGAAACTCCCTTTGACGATAGAAAGTCACTGGGATCTCGTGCAGATGTCCCTTGATAAACGCTGAAGTGAAGATGAGTTCCGGTTGAACAGCCAGAAGCGCCGGAGATAATTGTACCAACAGAATCTCCCACGTTTATATTCCTAAGGAACACCTCAGTCCCTCCTCCTAAAACAACAGCCCTTTCAGCTCTTGCTTGAGAGAGCAGCCGTTGATATCTTACTTCATCATTGCGGGTTACGCTTAATAGCTCTTGCTTGCCGGATTTTTCCGATTCAAGCTGCTTGTTGTAATCTGAGAGCTTGGCGCTTAGGTTTTTGGCTTCTCCTTCTTTATCTTCATATATCTCTTGCTGGTTGGCGTAGTCTGTTTTTGCCTGTTCGGAAGCATAAACCTGCCGTTTATCATATATCTGAACCAATCGGAGATATTTAAGTCTTGAAAAAACATCATCAATATTTCTCGCGGTTAGAAAGACTTGCCAAGGCGCAAGTCTGCCAACCTGATAAACGGCAGTAATTCTCTCAATTAAAAGCCTTGTTGCGCGGTCTATACTGCTCTCAAGTTCAAGTATTTTGTCTTTTGCTATGCCTATATCCTTCTGAAGTTCTTTTATTTTTTGCTCGGTTGCTTTTATTCTTGCTTCTGTTAATTTAATTTGATTATTTGTTAAAGCTATCTCAGAAGAAAGCGTTTTTGCCCTGCCGGAAGCCTCGCTCTTCTTGTTAGCTAAGTACTCTATACATTTTGAACAGTCTAATTTTTGCTCTGTACACTCCTGAACACTCGTGCAAACATTGCTCGATGAGCTGGATTCTTGTGTAGGTGTTGGGGAGGGGTCGGACTGAGCGTTAGCGAGGGAGACCGGCTGCGAGAGAAACGAGACAGCGGTGGGAGCCGAAATGCCAATTCCTGTGAATGCAAAAATAAAAATTAAAGGGATAATTAGGAATAGTATTGGGATTTTCTTAAATTGTCTCACCATAAATATACAGGCCCGCGGCCGCATTGTATTTACTTTAGATATCGAAGAACTGCCAGGTAACTAGCGAATATCCCCAACAGGCAGGCTATAATAGTTTCGATTACAAGCAGCTCAAGCACCATAATTGGGGAGATCGGGAAAATAGAGACTCCACGCAGGAATGATTCAAAAGACGGAGAGAAATAGTAAAACAATCCTATACCCAAGCCCCCGCCAATAAGCGAACCAACAAAACCATAGAATGCTCCCTCAAGAAGAAATGGTGACCTGATAAACCAATTTGTTGCACCCAAAAGCTTCATTGTTTCTATCTCTTCACGCCTAACGGTGATTTTTATTCCGATAATTGTAACTATAACCAGAACCGAGACAGTAATAAGAATTGCTATAATAGCAATCCCAAGTCTTCTTGCGGCATTCGTCCAGGAAATTAACGTATCAACAATATCTTTTTGAAAAATAACCTCTTCAATTAATGGCGAATCACGTACAATCCCTGCAAGCTCGGCAAGGAAACGCGCTTCTGTCGCTTGAACCTCAATTGACGCGGGAAGTATATCAGCGGTAACTAAATCAAGTAAAATGGGGTCGCTTTTGTTCTGTTCCTTGTATATCGCAAGGGCCTCTTCTTTTGAGACGTACTTAATAGAAGAAGTTTTGTCTGTGTCGGAAAGTTTACTTTCTAATTCTTTGATTTCTTCACGAGTTGCCGAGTCTTTAAAGAAAACCGTAAGTTGGGGTCTTGTTTCAAAATAGGATATGAAACGGACTGAAAGAATTGTAAGAATAGAAAAAACTGTAATTGCAAAAAATGTCAAACTCATAATAAGCGCAGCAGAAAGCGCTTGATACGGTGATCTTCTAACGTATTTTGAAACTGTACTAATCATTTTCTTTGTCCGCCGAAGCTTTATGCGAAGGCGGATTCTTTGCCAAAGCCTCCAATTTTATCTTGCCCCTTTTCTCTTTTTCTTCGGCTCCATCCTTTTCCTCTGGCGCTTGCTTTTGAGAAGCTTTTTTTTTGGGCTGTTTTGATCTATCCTCAACAATCCGCCCCTCTTCAAGGATAATTACCCGATCATGATCCCCAATTAGTTTATCATTATGTGTTGCCATAAATACAGTTGTTCCTTTTTTATTTATGGTTTGCAAAAGATCAAGGATTTGAAAGGAGGTTTGTGTGTCAAGATTTCCAGTCGGCTCATCTGCAAGTATTATCTCAGGTTCAAAAACGAGCGCGCGGGCTATGGCTACTCTCTGTCCTTCTCCTCCCGAAAGTTGTAGAGGAAATTTGTCGAACTTGCCTCCAAGACCCACCTCTGAAAGTATAGTTTCAGCTCTTTTTCTAGCTTCATTTTCACTTGCTCCTGAAAATTCTAAAGGCAGCATAACATTCTCGGCAACTGTTCTATCTACTAATAATTTAAGATCTTGAAAGACCACGCCGACACGGCGTCTAAGATGCGGAACTTTTGAGCGGGGAAGGGATAATAAATCCCAATCTCCAAGGGTTATAGCCCCCTCAGTTGGCACAATATCTCTGATAATCAGTCGAAAAACCGTAGTCTTTCCGGATCCAGTGGGACCAACTAGAAATGCAAAACTGCCTTTATCAATTAGGAAACTTACTTTTTCAAGGACAGGTTCGCTTGCGTATTTTTTTGTGACATTTTTGAATTCAATCATCACAACACCTGAACTCTTATTACATCCATTAACCAGCCGGCTTTTTCTGCGTCATGGGTTTCTCCCCAAACTTTTACTTTCTTTCCTAAAAACTGCGATAGATCAAGCACTGATGAAGTCAAGTATACATTTTGAGATTCTCCCCCTGGTCTCTCAAGATGATAAGCCCCTTCTCCCTCAATCCCACCTTCACGAAGAGTACCGTCTGCTGTATCTGTATCCTTAATATCTTCTGCCCCAAAAGTTTTACCTTTGTCTGCCCCTCCAACATTTGACAATGGTGAGGCTGGAGAACCAATCAATGACCCTGTTTGGGTTTGAGATAATAAATATCCAGTTCCAATGCCCAAGACTGCTAGAATTAAAAACAAAATTAGTGGACTTTTTTGAAACATACTTCCAAATTTTGTACGCTTTGCCTCAGATGGAAGGGCTTCCGCTCCACTAAAATTATGGACGAGACTGTCCTTTTCCATAACCACTAGTTAACCATATTTTGATTAGTTTTACAACTATCCAAGCGGGGTTTTGCGGGGAGATTTAGGAGGTTCTAATCCTGGCATTTTTCTATAGGAAGAATATGAGAACGCAGAAAGTGTTTCTTTCAAAATTGTACCAAAAATCTCATTGAATCTCTCTTTATCCAAAGCCTTCTTTATAACCATGCTGTATCCTTCTCCTCTGTAATTCAGTGACATGCTCACACGAGAAACTGTTTCGCTTGAAACTTCTAAAATATTTCTAATTTCATCCTGCCTATATCCTTTAGTTAGGAGAATTGCGATACCTAATCTCTTTGCCAACATTTTTTTTTCAAACGGACTGATTAAGCTGAATAAAAACTTCTCAATATCAGAACGGTTCGAAAGGTGAGCTAACGAGTCAAAAAACAACTCAAACAATTTATTTTCGAGGTTCTTAGGTAAATATTTCTTTGAAATCTGCATCATATAGTTAAATACCGGTCATTCAGATGACCGATATAATATACGATGCAATAATTAGATTGTCAATAGAGTTTTTATTAGCTTCTTAATACATAAAGGGGTATTTTATCTGAAGGGGTTGAAGTTTTGTTCGAGGAGATTAACTGTTGGGAGGAAGAGCGGTTTCGGCAGTTTGCTCCATTCAAACCAGCCCCATTTGATCATTTTGTCCGGCTCCATTACTTGAACCTTACCCTTGTCATAATCTGAAACCATAAATATAGTTATGTAGTGTTTACCACTTTCATGAAATATGTCATTTGTAAAAGCGCCAATCTTTACATTTTTGATCAAAATACCGGCCTCTTCATGTGTCTCTCGTTTTGCACAGTCTTCGAAAGTTTCGCTGTATTCTAAATGACCTCCTGGAACGCTCCAGGTTCCTTTCCCGAGATCCGCGAGTCTTTTACCTACGAGAACCTTACCGTTTCTTCGAACAATCACTCCAACTCCCACCCTCACAATATTCTCCATAATGAATCCCTAGTAGCTAGTTTCTAGTCACTAGTTGCTAGATTTGAGTTCGGCGTCAATGAAGAGATCTATATTGCCGTCTAAGACACCTTGTGTATTCCCGGTCTCGGCACCTGTTCGAAGATCTTTTATCATCTGGTAAGGATGAAGAACATAGGAGCGGATTTGATTTCCCCAAGATGGAGCGCGGTAAACTCCTTTTAATTCTTTTTCTTTAGCCGATCTTTTTTCTTGCTCAAGCGCCCACAATTTTGCCTTCAAAAGTTTTAGAGCGTTCTCACGATTCTGAGCTTGATATCTCTCTGTCTGACATGAAACTGTGATGCCGGTCGGCTTATGTTTTAGCCGAACGGCAGAGGAAACTTTTTGGACATTTTGTCCGCCGTGTGATGACGCACGGTAAAACTCCCACTCTAGATCATCTTCCTTCACCTCAAGCTCCGAACTTTCAACCTGAGGTAGAACTTCCACAAGTGCAAATGACGTATGACGAAGCTTGTCAGCATTAAAAGGAGAGAGACGAACTAAACGGTGCGTTCCCTGCTCACCTTTTAAGTATCCATAAGCGAACTGTCCCTCAATCGAAATAGAAACACTTTTAATTCCCGCTTCTTCACCTTGTGTCTCGTCAAGTACTTCGTACTTCCAGTCTTTTTTTTCAAAAAAGCGAATGTACATTCGCTTAATCATTTCTGCCCAATCCATAGCATCAGCCCCGCCTTGCCCCGCATGTATTGAAAGAATGGCGCTGTTTTTATCATATGGACCTGATAGATAAAAATAGATCTCCATCTCAGATAGTAACGAGGACAGGCCGGTGGTATTATTCGATTCGATGTATTGCGAAAGTTTTTCTGCATCTTCAACTTCCTTCTGAAGGGCCGCCATCTCTTTCATTTTATTTGCTGCCGAACTTGCATCTTTCCAAAATTCTGGGTCTCCAGATTCGGTTTCGATTTTCTGAATAAGATTTTTTTTCTTTTCTATGTCTATTTTCTCAAGGAGTATTTTTGCTCTTTCAATTAAATCACCCATGCTATTTTTTGCATACAAAGTCGCAAATTACGTCTTTAGCGTCTTTTTTACCCTGTAGAATCTCGAGATCTTGGATCATTTTTTGTATCGCAGCTTGAGAAGACGTAAGATTCTCAGCTGTTACGCTAGAGATTGTTTCCTGTGTATCGCGAATAATTCGTTCGATATCTTCGCGGGAAGGTAAAGTTGGCCTATCAATATTATTCTCACTTTCTGAACCTGGGGTTTCAACCCCTAAAGCAGACGGACCTTTATTGGAGCTCTGTCTTCCGATTCCAGTGAGCATTATTGACCCTAAAAGTCCCAATGTTAAGAGGATAACAGCGCCTATTATTATTTTCTTAAGGTCCCACTTTGTCTCAACAGTCTCACCATCAAATATTTTATGCTTGTCTAAATTTCTATCCGCCATCGTAACTTATCCTTTAATTTCTACAAGATCCCTATGTAGATTTTTCTTTATTTGATTTGCTGCATTTTCAATTATGTCTTCAACATCGCTTACTTTCTCTCTCAGGAATCTCCAGATTCTTTCTTGATCTTTAGTATTTAAATGTGCAAGGAAAACCTTCTTGTCATCTTCCTCAAGTTCTGAAAGTATCGAGTCTAAAACAGCATGATGGATTTGAGATTCTGCAAGTTCTATCAAATGCTTTTTTTCGTGATCTTTAATTGGAAGAGCCTCAATTCCAATGATAATCGATTCTATTTCAATGTGATATGAATAGAAATGTTTAATCATATTTCAGTATTCAGTATGCTGTATACGGTATCCAGTATGATCTCATTTAATAATCTGTTGAACTTTTAATTAACCCGTTTAGAAGCTTCCTGACTTCAATAGCCTGTTCTTCTAATTCTCTTACAGTCTCCAAGTCTAAATAGTTTAAGTCTTTACATATGATTAGTTGATTTCTTAATTCGGACAGAGATCCTAATGCCATGTAATAGAATTGAAGTTTCTCTTTTTTACTTCTTCTTGCGAATCCTTCACTAATATTACTTGTGATAGAAACTGCAGCCCTTTGCATTTGGATAACCAACGCGAATTTCTCACGAGAGGGAAAATTTCTTGTAATTTTATAAATCATCAAGACTAATTGGTGTGCTTTTTGCCAGACAATCAAATCTGTAAAATCTCCAATTTTCTTCATACTCTATACTCGATACTGAATACTCTATACTGGTTCGACTGAACCCAGTGGAACCTTATCCTCCGGGTCGTCTATGAAAAAATACAGTACAGGTCCGCGCTGTCTCCCATCTACGCGCTCTAAATATTTCATAACCTCAGGCGAGCCTCCTAAGCTTTTTCCAGTCCATTCAGCAGGCCCCGCATCTCCTATCACTACAACTATAGCACGCCCGTTGCCAGGATTTACTACGAGCATTTTTCTAAACTTAAAGAAAGTAATGTAATCTCCGGTACGCTCAGCAAAACCCGGAGCAAGAAATGTCTGAACAGCAATGTAGTATTTCTCACGATCCGTGTTCTTTTGAGTAAGTTCCGAACGGGAATTTGTAAAATACCCCCATGCGCCAAGTCCTGGGGCCATCCCAGAGGAATAATATTTATTTGAATCTTCACTCGAATCAAAATGCGTGGCCATTGTGTCCCCGGGATAACGCGCCAAGTGTTGTTCTGCTCCTATATATCCATAAGAACGATTTAATCGAATGCCAGAGAGCTCAGGCGCCACTTTAAATCCAAAGTCGCGTGTCAGGATTTTGGCCGCAGACTCTTCCTCTTCCGCTGTTAAGGGGCGGATCTCCTTTGGCAATACATTTGAAAGGTCGGAGACGAGAAATACATTCTTTTCGACAGGCAATTTTTGTTCCTCCGCTATCATAGCGTTGGTCGGGCCAATCAGGTTTGCAGCAGGGCTTGATAAAAGCATTAAGCCTGAGATTGAACCTATAGCAAAGTTTTTAGTTCCGGTTATGAAATCATGAATTACATCCCCGTGCCGTATCCAAAGCTTCTCTTGAAGATCGCGGTGTCTTTTAACCCACTTATCTCGAAGAGATTGATAGTGATTTTGAGGCATACTTTAATAATAGCAAAAACTAATCCTTTGAATTAAAATAATAAGGATTTCTTTATGATCCGCAAGGAATTTATTTTGCTCTTCGAAAAATATTCTGTAAAAATCCTATTTGCCTGGATTATAATCCTTTTTGTCCTCTATTCAATGCTCTCTATTGTGCGACATAACAACTTCCAGTCAGGAGCTTATGATTTAGGACTTTATGATCAATCTATATGGCAATATTCTCAATTTCAAATTCCTTACAGCACAATTAAAAATAGAATAGTCTTAGGTGACCATCTTGCCTTAACTCTTCCGATTCTTTCTCCCCTATTTTGGGTATGGGATGATGCCAGAATGCTGCTGATTTTTCAAGCTTTTTGGGCCAGTTTGTCTGTGTTTCCTGTTTTTCTTTTGGTTCGTAACCGCGGATACTCTTCTTTCACCGCATTATGCCTAAGCTTTGTCTATAGCATTTTTTATGGAATACAATTCATGGTATTTTTTGACTTTCATCCTGTCGCATTAGGTGTTGGCTTGCTCGCCTGGATTGCATATTTTCTCGAATCAAAAAGATGGAGACTCTTATGGATTTCAATTGCTCTGTTACTTTTAACCCAGGAAAACATGGGCTTAGCACTTTCCTCTCTAGGATTAATTTATGTGTTTCAAAAAAAATATCGAAGGATTGCTTTAGGATTCATAGGCGGAGGTTTTTTGGCAAGCTTTCTTGCAATTATGATGATAAGATTCCTCTCGCCGGTTGGATTCGAATATACGCCTCAAATTGATCTACAGCCCGTAAACCTAGTCAGCAATTTTTTCAATAGTCCAGAAAAACAACAGGTGTGGCTCTATTCTTTTTCCTGGTTCTCTTTTCTTCCATTACTCTCCCCCGGAGCAATACTTGCGGTTCTACTTGATCTATCACAGTATTTTGTAACAGGAGAAGCTTTTGCGCGTATGTGGAGCCCTTTTATGCATCACCGCGCGTTACTTGCGTTTTTTTTACTATTGGGAACTTTAGACGCAATAAAGCTTTTGAAACGTAAAATCAGACCTGAAATTATTGCTATATTCATGGTAATCATGGCTTTATTCCTACAATACAAATTCCACTTTGCCCTTAATAAATTATCAAAACCAATTTACTATAGAAGTGAACAGTGGATGGAAGATACCAGAAAGTTGTTAGCTGAAATTCCAAAAAACGCAAGTATTGCCTCAACACAACATTTAGTTCCGCATCTTTCTCATAGAGACCAGATTTACTTGATTTACCCGCGAGAACATGAGATCAAAGGTGATCCTTGTGGAAGAAAACTGTGTTGGTGGCTGGATTTTCCAGTAGAAGCCGAATATATGCTTGTAAATACGAGCGAACAGCAAACTCTTACCCAACTTCTTGAGACCCCTCAAAATTTTCGTGAGGCAGTTGAAAATATGGAGAAAAACGGGGAAATAAAAATCGAGAAACGAATAGGAACTGCCTATCTCTACAAAATTAGGAAGTAAACCCCGTTAGAAGTGTATGGTTAAATCCTCTCGCAGAAAAATTATTTTACCATGAAAATAATTTTTCTCAAACTTCTAACGGGGTAAACAGTGACTTTATAATGCCAAAGGTACGCTCGGAGCTTTGGTCGGAGACTACAAAAGTCAGCTCAGATGCTGTTGAAACCAGCTCCAAGATATTGATTCCCTCCCAGGCGAGAGATTTTAAGAAGAAGTAGTAAATACCGGAAGTTTCCCGTGCCTCAGCCGGCAGATAAATAGTAATAGCGGAGACTTTTTCTACATGCATTAAAGGGCCTTTACCCTCAATTGTGTTTTTATATTTTTCGAACAAATCCTGGCTAAGAATAAATGAGGTCTCGTGTAGGCCTTGATTTTTTAGGAAAAAAGAACGCGAATTTGCGTCCCGGGAGAGAAGTACAGATAAACCGTGAATTTCATTATTGGGAAGTCCAATTAAGAACAAGTTTGATCGGACACTGATCTCGGGCGGCGTCTTGAAAATATTACTTTGCTGGAATTTTGGCTGAAAGTCTGATTCTAAACGGGTCAAGGCCATGATAATTGAGGCATTGGAGACTTTCTTTAAAAGCATTTCCTCAAGTTCAGGCTTAATATAGCGCGCAAGAGAAGAATAGTTAATAATACCTTTAGAAATAGCCTCAGAAAGGTATCGCGAACGTTCAATAATCTTTTTCGTAGCCTCAGGAACCGTAACCATTCAAGTATTTTAACATATTTTCATATTTTTTAACAACTTCTCTAGAATCTGTGAGTAAAGTCAGCAATGAAGTCTCCCACGGGCTAACTATTGCACATCGTGTTAAAAACACTTAATATTTTATATAGGTAGGTAATTCATGAAGGTTGGTAAGAGATTTCTTACGCTAGTATTTTTATTTTTACTTGTTAGCTTGCATATAAACACGCAAGTATTTGCACAGGGATGTGAGCAAATTGCTAGAGCCCCAAATCTTTATCAAGTAGATAGGACTTCAACTAAAGCGACTCTATATTTCACCCCTGTTAATACCAATAGTAATGGCAAATATGTAATTGGATACGGCACCAATCAAGAAGTTGAACAAAACAGCGTAACATTCAGTCCTGGCACATCAACTGGCGCAATTACCTATACGATTAACGATCTTTTACCAGGAACCAAGTATTACTTTAGGGTTAGGGCAGGCAACGACTGCTCAACTGGTCCTTGGAGCTCCTGGTTAGGCGATAATCTCACCCCCACCCCCACCAAGAGTTTGACAATGCCCGCTACGGGTTCTAATACCGGAGCGTTGTTGGCTCTTATTTTCCTTGGAACAATTATGCTAGGCTCAACTCTTTTTATCGTTTCTTCTAAGAAGAACGCTTAGTACAAGCTTTTTATAATCATTTTCCGCGGTAGATACTGCCTGAGAGTTGTCTATGCAGCAAGATTAGGATAATGACAACGATTGAACTGCTAGTCAAACAAGCCACCTCATATAATTAGCTTTATGCAGCTTTTTTTTCTTCAAGAATTTCTGAGAATTTTCTCGGACTGACTATTTTGATTTTCTTAAATTGTTTTATTTCTTGAAGCTGATGATCACCGGTTACGACGTAAGAAGCGGTCCCACTTTCTGCTGTCGCAAGAACTACGTTGTCGTCTGGGTCTTTTGATATGGTTGGTATGGGGGTAGTAATTGGAACTATAGTTGCACGATTTTTAATTATATCTATATACGATTGTATTTGCTCATCAGAAAGTTTCGAGACAAAATATGGTTTTTGAAGTGTTTCTGAAAGTTCATCAATAAGTGGCTTGGATGTAATCAGTTCTATTTCATCGTCAATCCATGCATTTATTACATTAGCTATTGGTCCTTGTAAAACTGTAGTTCCTGATACGAGAATGTTTGTGTCGTAAGTAGCCTTCAGCACTGTTATTTAGAAGCTCGAAGCCTGC
>CAYIRD010000011.1:0-14751 GCA_964365755.1 uncultured Gammaproteobacteria bacterium
CGTTCAGGTTCGCCTCGTGGTTTACATCCACGCAGTCGAAACTTCACTTTGGCGGACTCAAGAAACTCTAACCCTCACAATGTTCGGACAGAGTTTCTAGAGGAGGTGATTTTGATGGATAATACTCAAAATCAAACAACTAGACTTGAAATTCCACCTGAAGTACGTTCTTTTCTTGAAGGCTTGCTTTCGGACGCAAATATGACCACGCTTGATGATGCGATGCGGGAAGAGATGATAAACGAGCTTTTCGCACGCCTTGATTCATATATGACATCTGTAATTGTTGATAAGATGCCGCCTGAACACCTTGAAGATTTCATAAAAATGAACGAAGAGAAAAAATCAAGACAAGAGATAGAAGCGTACCTTAAGGAAAAAATGCCGAACGCGCAAGATGTTTTAACACGTGCTTTTATGGATTTTCGCGACATGTATCTTAAAAACGTAACAGTCGCAAGAAACGCGCCTGAAAAGGAGACGAAAGGAGATAATAATTAATGGCTGAACCTACTGGTGAAACAGGGGGAGGAAAAAACACAACCTCTCAAGAGGCATTAACTTCTGATGCTTTGAATATAGCTGCTGCTTTGGGAAAAAGAACACCCGCTGAAATACAAAAAATTGCTGGGAATAATACAAATCCTGAGAATAATACGGGTGCGCACAAAACAACAGAAACAACAGAGCCTATATTAACTGAGGAAGCAAAGGATATTCTGACGAAGTTAGATAATGGAGGGGCTACTCCTGCTTTTGTAAGTAGGAATATGGAAAGAATTCTTAAGGAAAATGGAATTTCTGACGAGGATATCCGCACAAAAACACCCGACGAGCTTGTCGCAATATTGCGAGGAAGACCTGGGACAGAGAAACCAACCGATCAATTTGGCCCCGCACCCGAGAGTGTTGATCGGGAGCAGGTTTTATCATCTTTTGAAGCGGCGTACAACGCTTTCATAAATTATCCTGCTGATAAATTAACGGCAGAGCAATTAGCTGCGCGGGATTTGCTGACAGAAATAAAAAGTAAAACTTTCGATCGCGGCCAGTTTTCCTATCTAAACCGCTTCGCAACTGAAGATGGAAGAAGAATAGCTCAGAGAGAATATTTACCCGTTGATGAATTGATAATTTTTCTTCGCGATCGGATCAAAAGCGGCGAGCTTTCGGAAGAAGATACCTCAAGCTTTCGAGAATGGGGACGCATTATCCATCGTAGCTCTCCTGAGTATTACAGGGGGGCGGCTAAAAAGGAACATGCCCGCATGATGGCAAGAATTGTTCAGGAGCAGGAAAGAATTGCAAATGATCCTAGGCTCACGACAGGAAATGAGCATGATGATTATCTAAAAGCGCACCGAATCCTCTTTGAAAGACGCGAATTAATTGTCCCGCCAAGACGAAAGATTCCAGACGACGGCGATATAGATATTCCCCCACCGCCACCTCCCCCACCGCCGCCTGAAGATGGTGATGGAGATATAGAAATTCCTCCTCCACCTCCGCCAGAACCAACGCCAGAGCCTCCGGTTGAAGAACCAGAACCCGAACCAGAACCCGTCCCGGAACCAGTACCACTGGTTACTCCACTTGATGAAGTTCGGTACAACCTTATGTTCATGCAGCGAACAATTGATCAAATAAAAGCCTCTCAAGATGATGCGCTACAAGCTATTCAGGATGAACAAAGAAGGGGAAGTAATCTCAATCCATTAAATTGGCCTAGAAAGTTTAAGCTTCGAGTTTTCGAAGATTATTACAGGTTAAAGTGGACCAATAGAGCGTTGGAAACAAAACAACAATCTCATAATACGTTCGCCACTATGGACTTAGTTAAAAATTCTGCTATTGAAGCGGGAAAGCTGGCTGAGGCAGAAAGCCAATCCGGTTTAGATAAAGGTAGAGAAATACGCGTGGGTATTTTTTCTCCCGGTGAGAAAGTTGATGAAGCAACTGATGTGATTAAAAGGGATTTGCTTGAACAGGTTTTAAAACCTTATCTGAACCGTGAATTCGCAAACTCCACAGATCGAATGCAAAATTATCGCGAGATGCAAGAAAAATTCAGGGAGTTTGTTGCAACACACATGGACGATGACCAGATTAAAGAATTCTTCGGTCCGGACGCAAAATACGGAAGAGCGGCGGAACATTTTGCAAGCGACTTCTTTGAATTAGGAGAACAAATGAGAAGCGACCATGATGCCCACAGATATGCGCTTGAGGAGATGGACAGAACAGTAAATATACAGTTTGCAAATGCCAGATGGGCACAAGAAACAGACGTTCATTACAAATTGTCTGATAAACTTACTGCCCTTGCACTAAAAAACGGATTTAAAAACCCTGCTTTTGTTGGAGCAGTTACGTCTATTGGGGTTTATGGTGTAATGCGGGCAGCCGGATATGGCGGGCAACTTGCACAATGGGTGGTGCCTGGATCTGGAGCTTTAACAGGAGCTGTCTTTGCTGGGCTTAGACGACATTATGATTTAAAGATTGATAGAGCCTCTGATCAAAGACTTGAGGCAATCAATAAAAATCTCAATAAAGGGGAAGCGCCACGAAGGGAGAAATTAAGGGAATTTAAATATGATACCGCCTCAGTTGATACTCTTCAAAACGGAGGACAACAAAGATTTGATTTTGGAAATCCAAATAAGGCACGTGGGGCTAAAGAGCTTATAAATTCCGACCTTTTAAACAACACAAACAGAGAAGAATCGCTAAGAAGAGCCGGAGAAATTATCGCAAGACTTGAGTTCTCGACAATTAATGGAGTTGATCTTGTAACGTTTGGGGGGCGGCAAGTGATCGAGCATGGCCGGCTTGCTCTAAAGGAGGATTATGTTCGACTTTTGCAAAAACTGGAGACCACAAAAAGAGAAGATGAAAACGTAAATGATCAAATTAAGGATTGGGTTGGGAAATGGAAAGAGCATTTTACCCAAAATAAAGAACAGCAGGATAAGAATTTTAATCATTATCGTGTGGGGGAGGCGATTAAGTTCGGAATTTTTGGGGGAGTTGCGGGCCTTGCTGGAGGTTTGGCCGCAAGAGAAGTGCTGGAGTTGGCGTCAAGCGCGGTAGGTGTTGATATAAGCGCAGCAGGTCTCACAAAGGATGGAGCAGAAAATCGTTTTAAAGGTCTTTATGAAAACGGTGGACAAACTAAAGTCGGAGATCTTGAAATTAATGTCGGACAGAATAATGCGGTAACAATTAATGAAAGCGGTAGTCCAATTGTAGATGGCGGTTGGAAAGTTACTGAAGCAGGTACTATTCAGGCAAGACTTGACTCTGTTCCAGACGGCGTTCTTGACAAGTTTCGGCAAGAAGGGTTTGACTCAAGGAGTGGCCCCGAGGTAATCGAAAACCTTATTGATGCGAGGCAAGGATCAGTCTCATCGATGCTCTCAGGGCAAGAAGTAAAGATTCCTGCCGGAACCGAATGGATTACTGATTCAAACGGCAAATCCGATCTTATTGTTTCAGGACGACCCGATAAAATTTTAGTAGAAAACGCCGCGCTTGTTGATGGGAAAATTACATTTGATTCAGCGATTGAGGGAGTCAATCTACAGCCAGAGACTGTCCGAACAGAGATTTTTGGGCCGGAAGGAGAATGGACAAAAGAGGCAACAAACGTTCATCACAGAGAATGGTATTCATATGACCAGCCCGGATCTCAAAAAAATGAACTGAGATTTGACACCCATAAGGATGGCGAGAGTGTTATCCTTGACATGACAAGAATGAGGCTTGGATATCAGCAAGGACTCAACCCTAATCCAATTGACGTCCAGCAGGTTATTGGCAATCACGAGGCAGGTTGGTACTTCACCACTCCCAATGCGCAGCAAGATGGACTATTTATTTCAGAAGGCGCCGACGGCATTTGGGATGGAAAACTGCGGCTTGATCCAAATGCAAATCCATCACTTCGTATTGATCCGATCGATCCAAACAGTATGTCTTTGGCCGAGGCTTCAAAAATAATTTTGAACGAACAAGCGCTTCAAAAATATCCTGATGGCAATATTGCCACGGAAGTTTACTCACGGCAAGACGTATTTAATCTTGGTCAGGATGGAAAATATGGATTTATTGAGGCGGGTCGAATGCAAACAAGGGCGGAAGGAAACATACTGCAGAGCTTTGCAACAATAAGGGGTTTGGGGCCACCGCCTGATATTATTGAAACAACCATATTCCGATTAGATACACCTGTAGTGCTTGATCGCATTCCCACTGTTGAAATTATTCCTCCAGGCGAGCGGGAAATCCCAATAATCCCCTTTCCCTGGAGTCCAAGACATCCTTTGGAACCACTTACCCATCCCATAGAAATACCTCCTGCTCTACCTCCAACCTATTATGGCGGAGAGAGTCTTGCGGATATGCAGAATTGGCTAGCTAACAACCCAGATGCGCACAGGCCATACATTAAAAAACGAAGAGCTGATGGGAGCGAATTTTGGGTTGATTCTGATGGAAACCCTATTGCAAGAGACGTTTCAAAAGAAAGAGACGACGTAGAAAAATATCTAAAAACCATTGAGGGAAAGGATCCCAACCATTACGTATTACTTAAAGAATTGGTAGATAAACTGGTCCCAATGAAAGCGCAAACCCGAGTTGCTATTAACATTCCCGCCTGGATGGAAGGAAAAAATCTCTATAGAGATTTGGAGGAGTATACTAAACAGGTCAACAAAGAAGGACGGGAATTAGACCCCAATTTGTATGAAATCAACATAATTGTTAACAGGAAAAAAGGAAGTTCTGCTGATAATAGCGTTGAGGAAATTGAAAGATTCAAGAGAGACTCGGCTGCAAGAGGAAAACAATTCAATATTAATTACGTAGACCTCGAATTTGATCCACCATTCAATAATGTGGGCAATGCTCGAAGGGTGGTCACGGATCTTACCTTGATGAGAAGCTTAAATAGAGCTTCTCAAAACGGCCAGCTTTATATTGAATCTGAAGATGCCGATTTGGTAAAAGTAGATCCTAAAACGGTTATAAACTTGATCGATGCTCTGGATAAAAATCCTCATCTTGATGCTGTTCGGGGAATTCAAGATAGACTTCCGGAAGCAATGATGGAAAACGATCTTCTCTTTTTATACAGACGAGCACAAGACTTTAAAGAGCTTCTTCTAAGACGAGGCGCTTATCGTCCAGAGGTAAATTCGAATGCTAACTTTACATGGAATAGGATAATAACAGGAGGATGGAATACCGGATATACCGCACAGGCATACGCAACGATAGGTGGCTATAATCCTTATCAAACAAAAGGGGAAGATATGATAATGGGCGAGAGGTTTTCCATGGCACGAGGAGATGGAACGACTCCTAATACATATGTCGTAGGAAAAGTACCGACCCGAACAGATTCTTCCCCACGTCGTTATATTTACGAAGTGGCATCAGGTAAGGCTGCTTATGGTGCTGACTTTGAAGATGAAAGCGTGAATCAAGAAATCAGAGACAACACACCTGAAGAACTCATGCAGAGAGTTTCGCATTTTAGAAGACTTAATGAATCAAATTCTGAGACCTTTGGAAGAATGCTTAATAGCGAATATTCATTCATAAGAGCAACCACCCCTAATTTTTCCGAGGCTCAAAAAGTTACTAGTTTTGTCCTTACCTTTCTTGGATTTAAGAAAGAAGACTATGAATTTAAAGGGGATGCAATAGAATTTAAGAATTGGAGCAATGTTCAGGTAGCCCTTAATGATTACAGACGCAGACACGCCGCTCCACAAAAAGATGGAGAGAGAACAGGACATAGGACAACAGAGCCCGTTACGACGCTCGAGAGTTCAACGGGAACAGGAGTTCCCGGATCGCTCAAGAAGCGGTACAGAAAGCTGACAGAAGAAGGAGAGAAAAGAATAAGGCGGGCGCAAGAAAGAACGAATGATACTATAAGAAAATTGCAGAGACGAGGAAATTAGACTCTCTCCTTAGCGGCTGGTGGAGGTCTTTTCGACCTGCTGCACTCCTAATCCAACAGCACCTACCATCGCTAGAGCCGTAATCTTCACAAGGAGACTAAATAATGACTCTCTTTTCTTTTGATCTTTTTCATCTGCTACTGCCTTCTCAAGCAAAGCTTTTATACCTGGAATAATATTTTCCGCTAATAGGGTCTTTAATTCTACTAACTCTTTTGTCTGTGCTTCGTTTTGAGACGTAAGCCTGTCAACTTGATTCTGAAGTCTTGTGACCCGGTCTCCCATTGTTTCAGACCGCTGTTGTTGTTCTTGAGTTTGATCTGTTTGCGCATTTGGATCTTCTTGATTTTGCTGCCCCTCCTGGCCAGGTTGATCACTTCCTGTACCTTCTCCTGCGTCTTGTGCCTGTGGATTAGGATCCTCTTGTCCCGGAGTTTGACTTGCTTGTTGCGTATCTGTTCCTTCTTGCGAATTTTCCCCGGGCGTTTGTTCTGCTGTCTCTTGGGCGGTGCCTTTTTGCGCCAACCCTTCAAGAGCAGCATCCGGTCCTTTTTCAGTTAGGCTTTCTTCTGTATGCTCTGCGGCTTGTTGATTTACTGCTTGATCAATTCCCTGCTCCGCTGCTTGCTCAACTTGTGAGATCTGCGGGTCAATTGCTGCTTCAACCGCAGGAGCCGGCGCTTCTACTGCCGGTCCGGGTGTTTGAACATCAGGTCCTTTTCCTCCTTCCATATTATGCTCTACTACTATTTAAATCTTTTGCTACAGAAATGGCAAGGTCTATATTGCCGCTTTGAATATGATCCCGCATTGTCGTGAGGGCCTGGTCAGTTGTTGTATCCGTAATTTTGTTTAACTCTTCAACATATATACCGGCTGTCTCAGGATAATTAGCGCTTAGATTTTTTAGTTTTGCGAGAAGGTCTTGCTGATCTTTGATAGGAAGTAAGTTTATAAAATCCTGAGAAAGTTTTCTTGCTCTTGCAAGGGGAATTTTATTTTCTCTCAAATTTTTAATGATTATCTCAATAAGTTCTTTTTTGACGTTTTGAACTTCATCTTGAATATTCACAATTTCATAATAGCATAGTTTTCACGATAAAGCCTTATTTCCCCTCTAATCTGACACACTTTGAGGGTCTTGCAATCAGATTTTTCACATAGTAACCTGGTTTATACGGTGTGTCTTAATAACTGATAGATCGTCCTAGTGTCTTATTTAATCTATCAACTTAGAAGATTTACGCCGATTAATAACGGATTCTCACTGATCCGCGAAAATCAGTTAAAAATCCGTGGAAATCATTAATATGGAAAATCATCCTATACCCCAGGACGTCACAGGCTTCAAATTTAAACTAATTGGAAGCGTTACAGTAAAACAATTTTTATATCTACTTGGCTTTGGTATTTTAACAACTGTCGCTTTTGTTCTTCCTGTAAATGTATTTTTGAAAATACCTATGATGCTCATTTTTGCTGGGATAGGAATCTCGCTTGCTTTTATACCAATTGAGGGTCGCCCAATGGACATCATGCTTGCTAATTTTGCAAAGACAATTCCATCTGAAAACCGTTATCTTTATAGAAAAAGGGGGGTAAATCTTTCTTCTTTTTCTGTGTTTACGCAAATTCCCAAAAAACAAATCCAGTCCCAGAGCAGCGCCGTAAGCGCCTCAAGCCCGCAGGATGAGAAAAAAGCAATCCTGCTAAGCCGGCTTAGGAATTCACCTTTTCGACCTGATGAGGGAGAGCTTGCCATCCTTGCAAACGTAAAATCTTTTTTTGAAGATAGTCACGTTCCCCTGGCTTCCACCGCTGTCTCGCTCCGCCGGGTACCGTATGGAACCCGGCTCCGCTCGCAGCCGGGCTCCTTCGCCCCCGCTCGCCTCGCTGAAGCTCCGGCGAAGCGGGCCGGAGCCGGGGCTCAGTCCGCCCCTTCAGCAAAAGTCGAAAATAAAATCGAGCCCGAAGAAAAACCTTTTTCAACCTTACCTGATGTCCCAAATGTTATCCTTGGACTTGTTCATGACTCACGTGGGAAATCATTGCAGAATATTTTGGTTGAAGTTATTGACTCAAACGGCGTCCCTGTCCGCACATTTAAAACAAATGCCCAAGGACAATTCGCGGCCGCTACTCAGATGCAAAATGGTACCTACAAAGTTTATTTTGAAGACCCGCAAAAAACTCATGAATTTGAGGTTGTCGAGATTAACTTAAACGGTGAGATTTTTCAACCACTTGAGGCTACATCTGTTGACGCAAGAGAGAAATTAAGAAGAGAACTCTTTGGCGGACCAATATCGGCGTGACTGGATTGTGCTGATTTATAACGGATTAACACGGATCCGTGAAAATCAGCTAAAAAATCCGTGGGAATCAAAATATGACAAAAAAAATTCACTCAACCACACAGGACTTCACAGAGATTGTTGACATCCAAGATGATATTGTCTTTTTAAAAGGCGGCAACGCCGCGATGATAATGGAAGTATCTTCTGTAAATTTTTTCCTTCTGTCTCAGGATGAGCAAAATGCAAGAATTTATGGGTACATGTCCCTTCTTAATTCACTCGCTAGTGCTATTCAAATATTGATTATTTCGCGCCGTGTAGATCTTGGTAACTATATAAAATTAATCGAGGATAAACTTACAAACATTCAGAATCCAAAAATCAAAGAACAATTAACATTGTATCGAGATTTTATAAAAGATCTCATAAAAGGAGAGGGACTTTTAGATAAAAAGATCTATATCGTAATCCCGTTCTCTCAGCTTGAGCTTGGGGTTACCGGCGGAAAGGGACCGACAGATAAGAAAAATTTATCATTAAACGAGAGAATAAAATCAGCCCTTCTTTCAAAAAGAAATAATGTATTAAGTGCTGTTGAAAGAATGGGCCTCTCTGCTCGGCCGCTTAACACAAACGAATTAATAAAGCTTTACTACGAATTGCTTAATCAAGAATTCATAACCTTAGATTTTGATTCAAGTGATATCAAAAACGTAATCCTATAAAGTTAAAAGTCAAAATGCAAAATTCAAAATTTCAATTCAAAAGTAAAAAGTTTTTATAATAGCTTTTAAATTTTAACTTTAACTTTTGACCTTTGACTTTTGAGTTTTGACTTAATTAAGTATGTTTGATGAACATAAAGATCAAAAAAAAGAAACGGTAGATTCGGCTCCCACGCCTGTCAAGCAGGCGAGCTCCCTCGCCGGAGCCGGGGGTCAGTCCGCCCCGCAACCAAAAAACGTGCCTTCCCAGGCGTATAACGCCTTGAAAACCGGATCTGTTTCTGTTGTAGACCTTATTTCTCCCTCATCAGTTGAAGTAGATTTTAAAAATATTAGAGTAGGCGATAAATTTTTCAGAACATTTTTCGTCGTAGATTATCCCCGTCAGGTTTCCCCAAACTGGCTCTCAATTTTAATTGATTATAAAGAAACCATGAATATCTCAATGTTTATATATCCAGTCGAAAGCAAGGATGTTTTAGGGAATCTTAGAAGGAAAATCTCTGAGATGGAGGCAACTCTTCAATCAGACGCAGAGCAGGGGCTTGAGGTAGATCCTAAAATACAGGCAGGTCTTGAAGATGCAATGGCTTTAAGAGAAGAGTTGGCACGAGGCCTTGAACGCTTTTTCCAATTTGGCCTCTATATTACCTTAGCAGCAGATTCTGTTGAGGCTCTTGATTTAAAAACCAAAGAACTTTCATCCCTTTTAGCATCCAATCTTTTGGTTATAAAGTCCTCCACCCTTCAAATGGAAGATGGATTCAGAACTACTATGCCGACTGGCATTGACAAACTGTTTCTAACCCGAAACATGGACACTACATCTCTTGCTTCAACTTTCCCATTCACATCTTATGAGATTTCCCATCCAAATGGAATCCTTTATGGGATCAATACAATAAATAATTCACTTACGATTGTTGACCGCTTCTCTTTTGAAAATGCAAATGAGGTTGTATTTGGAAAATCAGGTTCCGGAAAATCATTCTTAGTAAAACTTGAAATCCTGCGGCAAATAATGTTTGATGCCGAGATTCTAATAATAGACCCTGAAGATGAATATAGGACTTTATGTCATGCGCTAGATGGTGAATATATAAACTTTTCAAAAGGTTCTGAGGTAAAAATAAATCCATTTGCGCTTCTTCAAGAAGACATGACCGATGCCCAGCTTGGAATAAAAATACTGTCCCTCCATGGCCTCCTAAAAACTATGCTCGGCGAGATGACCCCAACACAAGAGGCGATTTTGGATCGAGCGATCGTCCTTTGCTTTAAACAAAAGGGAATAACTCCTGATCCAGCTACTTACAAAAATGAGCCGCCAATCTTAGAGGATCTTTACAAAACTTTACTCAATATGGAGGAGCCGGAGGCAAAAGATCTCTCCTTTCGCCTGGAGAAATATGTAAAGGGTGGATTCTCGGGGCTTTTTAATCAGCAGACAAATTATAATATTAAAAATCAACTAACAGTCTTTTCTCTTAAGCAACTTGAGGATGTATTGAGGCCAATCGCAATGCACGTAGTTTTAGACTTTATTTGGAACCGCGTTAGAACAAAACTTAAGAAGAGGATTCTGGTAGTTGATGAGGCTTGGTATCTCATGAAACACCCTGACTCCGCTTCATTTTTGCAGGGAATAGCAAAGCGTGCAAGAAAATATTTTCTAGGCGTGACAACCCTTACCCAAGATATCGAAGACTTCTTGTCAAGCGATTATGGAAAATCTATTCTTTCAAATTCATCTGTTCAAATTCTCTTAAAACAGAACACTTCCGAGGTTGAAACTTTAGCAAAAACGTTGTTTTTGTCAGAAGGTGAAAAGCAATTTTTAGTAACGGCACAGGTTGGTGAAGGTCTTCTTTTTGCAGGACAAAATCACGTAACGGCACAGTTTGTTGCCTCACAATATGAATATGATCTGATTACTTCAAAGCCACAAGACATTCTTGCTCATGAAGAAGAAACTCCTACGGCACCGCAATCAGAATCGGTTCCTCCTCAGCCGGCTCAAAATCAACCGGCGCCTGCCTCTCAGACAGATACAGATTCGGGGATAAACATAGTCGAAACTCAACCTGCAACCCAAAGTCCCAGCGCTCAGACCGACCCGCCGCCACAACCAGCTCCTCCTAACGTGACTTCTGGGGCGGAACCCCTCCAGGCCGGAGGCCCTTCCGGGCCGGAGGCTGTAACGCCAAATGGATAATAATACCAATGACAACAGTAATAATCGAACAGATAATTTCTACATCCCTAACTTTCCTAAAAATTCTTAAAAATGGATAATATTTCAGAATTTATAAAAAATAATCCCCAGAAGGCTCAGGCCTATGCTATAGAATGGCAAGAGGCAGCAAGAAAATATTTTTTTCCTGCATTTGCAACAAAGAAGGAATGGATCGATTGGCTTTCAACAAGCAAAATAGATCTTCCTCAGGATCTATGGGTTGGAAATGAAATTTTACAAGCACTTAACACGGTCACCCTCGCATCTCAACCCGAAACTCCTCCAGAACCCACTCCCCAATCTAATCCCCTAAGCCTTCTTGGGGCAGCACTCATTCCTTTTGCGTTCCGAAGTAAACCTGAACTTATGGAAGACGACTCTAGGTTTAAAAAAATAGAGGAGGATTTAAAAAAAGAATGGCTCAAAAATAACCCCAGCAAAGACTTTTCAGGCAAGGAAGGCCTAGATTACCTACATGGCAATCTTGATGATCCCGATGCGCCAACCTTAAAGTCTGACGCCGAAAAAGCATTCCGCGAGAAAAACCCAAAAAAAGCAACTTATTATGATAAGCGCGCAAAAAAAATTTACAAAAATTCTGATGAAGATCCGGCAATTGCGCGGGCAAGAAGAGATATAGATGAGCACATAAGGGCAAGGAGGGCTTATTTTGAAAAAAATGGTATAGAGGAGAATTTTGATGGTGTCGAGAAAAAAATCAAAGATCAGGAATGGGATAGATTTATAAAGCGGTATGAAATAAAAGCACGGGGGTATCGGGAAAACCTCCCGGATCTAGATCGTGCGCTTGACAGAGGCGAAATAAGACAAAAACTCTTAGAGTATAAGGAGAGTACAGGAAAAGAAATAAAATATACCGAAAAATTAAAGCGTGAAGCGCCTAAAGTAAGTGTTGAAGATGCAACGAAAAGACTTAAGGGACAACTTAAGAAGGAAGATGCAGAAAGACTTGCCACGGAGAAAGCCAGAACCGATATTAGTCGAGTGTCTCGTGAAAGCTTGGCAGCAAGAGCGCGAACTCCCTTTGGGACAATTGGTACAAGAGCTGTTTCTTTTGGACAAAGAGGGACAGGATTTGCTGGACAAGCGGCTCAGGGAGCGGCAAGAGCAGGAATTAGGGGTGCGGGGATGGGAGCACGAGCAGGCGCAATGGGCGCACGAGCGGCAACGCAGGCTGTCCTTGCGGCTGCCCGCATTGTTCCCTTGGTTGCGGCGACTCCTGTCGGTTGGATTGCCGCAGCGATCGGAATCGTAATATTAATAATTCTCATTATTATCTTCTTTTTTGGCGGCGGAGGAGGTTTTGGTCTCCCTTCAATTCCGGGTCTTGGCGGCGGAGGAGGCGGTCCGGGTGGCGGACCGGGGGGACCGGGAACCCCAATAACTCGCGGACTTAACTACTATATTCCGTTCCGTGATCCAACAGTTGTTCCCCAAGATATAAAAAGCGTAGTCCTTTCAAGCTGGCCAAATGCCCAAATTGATAACTGGGACATAATAGTTTCTGAAGCGGTTGCAAACGATTGGAACCCGGCAATGCTTTTGGCATTGTGGATTGAAGAGTCTGGCGCCCAAGGAGTTCCGGCAGCAGATCCGCTTGGATGCCTTGACCCATCAAATATCGGCAAAAACGATATCCATCTTTCGCTCCAGTGCGTTTTCGGAAGCTTTGATTTAACATATGATAGATTTAATGATTTTATGTGCAGGTACAGTGACGGCTATGATGCTCCGTGTACGTTTGCCACAAACCCAAATTTCCCTCCAAACATAAGAAGTTGGTATGAAAAACTTGTTCCGGAAGGATCTTACGGAGCCCTCGTTGATGTTAGTCCTACTCCTGTTTTGATATCTGCCTCCTGCCCTATTGCGCAAGGTGCTCCTGCCGTTTCCTGTGGAAGTCTTTTCAACGAAAGAAAGAATTGTGGACATTGTAACACTGAATATAAAAGTGCTCATCCCAATCTATGTACATATGACCTAATAAATTATGCTGAGGACATAGCTGGCCCTGCAGGAGAACCGGTTTATCTTCCAACTGTAAATGGTGAAACTATTGTTTGGACCCGGGTTCGCATAACCTCGAGTAGCATTGGGTATATAAGATATTATTCAGGAGTGGGTGAAACAAGCGGTAACAGATTTTGGCTACAGTTTCATCACGTGGATCGAGACGTTGGGGCGCTTGAGGGAGTTTCGGGGGATAAAGGAGCGCAGATCTGTACGACCGATTCAAGATGTAATCATGTCCACGTAGAGTTTGCTAAAGTAGTAAGTGGAGGGGGAATGAATCCAGTTGACGCGGCAATCACTTTTTGTCTATAAAAATTTATGAATTTAATTAACAGAATAAAACCCATTTACCTACTGCTTGCTCTCCTCCTTTTGGTGGTTCCTACTATTCTTCTTTTGATAACGCTTATCAGAGGGGCTCCCGAAAGAGAAAAGGTTCCACAGCCCACACTAACTCCCGCTGCTACGGTTTCCCCAACTATTCCTCCGGGTGTAAAAACCATGAGCACAATAAGAGCAGCACCTTTTTCACGCGAAGATATATTTTATTTACCTAATCAACCTGTCGAACTTACTTTTACTGAGGCTCTTCTCCCGCAGTCCGTGAAATATACAGCGGAACCGAATGTTGAGACCAAGATCGAACAAGGATCTATCCCCAATGCAATAATTATTTCTCCTGTCAGGTGGTGGGAAGATGGAACAACCAAAATAACGGTTTTGCCTGAAACCATCTCTCAAAATGGCGCGATTTTAGGAACGCCCTTTATCTATGAGCTTCGTGTCTCTCTCCCCCCTGCCCCAGACTCCAAATCAGAAGAAAACTATTGAAAATACTATTTATTCCTGGAGGCGGACTGGCATTATAATGTGCAGGAAATCCTGGTCGCCCGGAATTCTAAAAGTAGCGGGTTCTACCGGACTTGATAGCTCAATTGTAATAGTTTTCTCCGAAATACTTTTCAAAAGATCCATTAAAAATTTTATATTAAATGCTATCTCGTTATCGTCCCCCTCTTGTTTTCCCGTTAGAACGGCTTCCCCCTCCCCCACGCCCGAAGATTTTGCGCTCAACTTAACCTTCCCATCAGAAACATTTACCTTAACAATGTTTGCTGCCTCCCTTGCAAATATAGAAGTGAGTCTTAGTTTCTGCAAAAACTCAGCGGTGTCAAGCGTTATGCTTGTTTTAAAAGACGAGGGAATTACTCTTTGGTAGTTTGGAAACTCCCCGCTTATTAATCTGCCCACAAGCAAAGTATCTTCATTTTCTAAAACCACTTGGTTTCCTTTTTTATAAATATATAAAGTTGTTTTGCCCAAAAACACCATCGCCTCCATGATCAATCTTGCTGGAAGGATTATAGATTCTTGATCACCAAGCATCTTTTCATTTTTCATCCTTTTCAACGCAAGCCGAAAGCCGTCTGTCGCTACATATTCCATCTGCCCATCTTTTTGGGAAAACAGTATTCCTGTAAGCT
>CAYIRD010000012.1:0-14595 GCA_964365755.1 uncultured Gammaproteobacteria bacterium
CAAAAATATATGGGCTCTTGTTCACGCTAATAGGAGTTTTCTCACTTATCCCAATCTTGGCAGCAGGAGGAATAGCAGATCTATTTGGTGTAGGAGCAGTGCTGACAACTATAGGGATAATCGTACTTTTAATAGGATTATTTAGAGCAAGGATTAAATAATGGAACTAGCATTTCTTATAATTGCACTTGCAGTTTCTGTTTTCCTCCTATATATACTTTGCCGGCAGGATTTTGTACTTCTTCGTCAAAATATATCTTTATCGCAAATTTTGGATAAGGCAATTATTGCAATAGCATTCGCGTTTATAACAGGACGCATTTTGTTCTTAATAAATAACTTTGAAATTTCCTTGCTGCACGCGATCCGCTTTTTCCATTTTATAAAGTTTCCAGGGATAAGCAGTCTAGGCTTTTTCTTGGGAGCAAGTCTAGCGCTGTGGTTTCTTATGAGAGGTAAGAAGGGGATTCTTAGAATTTTTGACATATTTTCTATATCCTTTTTCCCGCTTTATGCACTAAGTCTTGCTTTTAAAAACTATACAGGGGAACTTTCTTTTGTTTTACAAATCGCAACTTTTATTTTGTCTCTTTTGATTTTCATCTTTTTCTTAAGATCACATTATAAATATCTTATGCGCGACGGGAGTATTTCCCTGATACTGCTTCTGGTTATATCCTTAGATACTTTATTTTATGACTATCTTAATCCAGGGAGGCACCCGGTGCTGCTAGACCTTTCTATTACTCAGATACTAGGTATCATTCTTGCCTCATCGAGCTTAGTTTTTCTGGTTCTAAATCAGAGGAAGCTGAAGATTTAATTTACATGCAATCACCCGATATTTTATTTGAAGATAATGACATTTTAGTAATCGATAAGCCGCCGGGTTATATAGTAAATCGCGCGGATACGACTGTGAATCAGCCGACTATACAGGAATGGGTCGGACTGAGACCCGGCTCCGGCCCGCTTCGCCGGAGCTTCAGCGAGGCGAGCGAAGACCGAAGGAACGGACTGAGCGAAAGCGAGGGAGTTCGCCTGCTTGACAGGCGTGGATGTACTCCGAGCGGTAGCGAGACAGCGGTGGATGTGTCAGATCCTGGTTCGGAATTCGAAAAAAGGGGCGGAGTTGTGCACCGGTTGGATAAGGAAACTTCGGGGATTTTAATTATTGCAAAAAATGAAGAAAGTTTTATCAACCTCCAAACACAATTCAGAGAGGGTAGGGTGAAGAAAACCTATATTGGTTTATGTCATGGAGAAATAAAACCTTTGGAGGGTGAGATAAATATACCAATAGGAAGACTGCCTTGGAATCGGATGAGATTTGGAGTTTTGCCGCAGGGTAGAGAAGCGAGAAGTAAGTATAAAGTATTAAGTATTAAGTATCTTGAGTTGAATGGTGTTCGCGAACCACTATCTCTTGTTGAGGTCTATCCTGAGACCGGGCGGACACATCAGATTAGAGTCCATATGCAGTATATCGGCCACCCCATATTTTCAGACGAACTATATGCAGGAAGAAAAATCTCAAAACGCGACAGAAAACTACTGCCTCGCCACTTCTTACATGCCTCAAAGATTCGATTCGAACATCCGAAAACTTCCGAAAATTTAGAATTCGAATCACCACTCCCATCCGACCTCCAAGACTTCGTCAACACTTTGCTATAATTGTTTCTTGAACTAACGGGGTGGAAGTTTTACTTTAGAGTCTGTATTGGCAAGGTATGATCCTGATCCGTTTGAAAATCCAGAGCAACTAAGTGAACAAACGCAAGAAAAACTGAGAAAGCTTTCGCCCTTTCAGAAAAGGCTACTTGAGGAAGTTGCTATTGAAGGGAAAAGTTTCGAAGAACTTTCGGAAGAACTTAATATTGGTTCAGATACTCTTGAGGAACACTATGTTGACGCGCTTACTTTACTAAGAGAAGGAGAAGATATTTGACAAACCGGAGCTTTTCTTGCTATTATTACAGTGTATGAAAAGTATTACACGAAATACGCAGGTAGTTTCAATTTCTTTACCCAAAAATATTGCTAAAAAGCTTGATCGGGAACGAGTTAAGCGAGGGCAGTCAAGAAGTGCTTATATTGCCTCACTTGTTGACCGGCAAACAGAAGAAGAGAGGTGGCAACAAATTTATAAATGGGGTAGGGAAACCGCTAAAAAATTTAAGATAACATCAGAAGATGATATAGACCGCATTCTTCATGGCGCGTAAACTCAAAGTAGTATTTGACACTAATATTTATATTTCAGCAATTCTTTTTGGCGGCAATCCGCGGACAATTCTTGAACTCGCAAGAACTCGCGAAATTGAACTTATTACCTCTAAGGTTATTCTTTTAGAGCTAGCAGAAAAACTAAGGGAAAAGTTTGAATGGGAAAATTCTGAAATTAGCAATGTTATCGAAGGTATTTCGAAATTTATTAAAATTGTTGAGCCTAAAGAACAAATTGATTTAATAAGTCAAGATCCCCGTGATAACCGAATTTTAGAAGCAGCACTTGGAGGGAAAGTCGACTATATCATTTCAGGCGACAAGAAACATATCCTAAGTCTTAAGAAATTTGAGGAGATAGAAATTATATCAGCACAAGAATTCCTCAGCTTATATTACAAAAAGAATTAGGGTCGAATTATCTCTCCCAGTGGAATAGTAATTTTACTGACTTACAGACTACTGGTTTACAGCTTTACAGCTTCACCGCTTTACTGATGCTGGTACATTTGATACCCTTTACTTATGCCCAGCGCTTTCTTAAGCGAGATTATTCTTATTACTGTCGCCGCTTTTATAGGTGGCTTCGTAGCAAGAACAATTAAATTTCCTCCTGTGCTAGGCTACATTACGAGTGGAATTATTTTTGGAATAATCGGGAAAAGTATTTTCCAGAACTATGACTCACTAATTGCATTGTCTGAGATTGGCCTCTCGCTTCTATTATTTACGCTGGGTTTTGAAATATCTTTAGACAAACTCAAAAATACCAATAAGAAAGTCTTTTTAGTAGGAATTGTTCAGATATTACTCATTACGGCCTTCCTCGTACCAATCTTTCTCTTATTCAATTTTGACCTGAAAGTTTCAATTTTATTCTCGATGCTGGCATCCTTCTCGTCCACTGCGGTAATTATTAAGATTCTTGAAGAGAAGGGGTTACTTAACGATTTTCCAGGAAACAATGTTTTTATAATTCTACTTACACAGGACATATTTGTAGTCCCCGCCATATTCCTTCTTCCTGTGATTTTTGCGGAGACTCCAATTTCAACAGTTCCAATTGCCGATTTCATGATTTCCGCAGTAAAAACAGTTGCAATATTTATGGGGATTCTTGTAGCAAGCCGGTTTTTACTTACAAGGTTCCTCAATATTTTGTTTAGGTACCCCTCTCATGAGCTGACAATCTTGGCAACCATTTTCACTGCTGCTATATCAATATATCTTTTTTCAAGCGTGGGACTTCCTCAGACAATTGCAGCTTTTTTGGCCGGTGTCTTGATCTCAGAGCAGGGAAAGAATTTAACCCCATTAACAGAACTACGACCATTTCGAGACCTTTTTCTGGTGCTGTTTTTTGTTTTGATAGGAATGCTTTTAGACGTTAACTTCTTTATGAATAACTTCCTCTTAATTTTAGTTTTACTTTTAATAATAATTGTTGTTAAGTTCCTGGTAATTTATGTGAGCCTTAGGTTTTCACGCTTTTCGCCCTCATCAACCGTTTTTATATCTTCCCACCTTGCAAATATGGGGGAATTCACCGTTGTTATAGGGCAAATTGCATTTCTAGAGAGCTTTTTGACATCAAGGGATTACAATTTCATACTTTCGTTTTTTGTATTATCTCTAATCTCAATTCCTGTTTGGGTTACCTACGCAAGAAGCTTTGTGGAGAAGGCAGCAAGAACTGGGATTCTTGCAAGGATTCTTCCAAAAGATGATCTTGAGCCGGCAGTACCGCAAAGATTTTCGAATCACGTGGTTATTTGTGGGCACGGTAGAGTGGGGCGGGAAGTAAGGTCCCTTCTTGATTTAGCAAATATTTCTTACGTAGTAGTGGACTTTAATAGAAAAGTGATAGGTGATCTTTTATCAGCAGGAAAATATGCAATTTGTGGAGACCCCACAGACAGAGAAATTCTTGAAGCCACGTTTATAAGAGACGCGCGGGTACTTGTCATTGCAGTTCCAGACGGCTTCTCACAAAAGCAAATCGTCAATGAGGCCTTAAAACTTAATCCAAATATTGTGATTGTCTGTCGTTCTCACGTTGAAGATGACAGGTATGAACTTATCAATATGGGGGTAAATACAATTGTTGTGCCAGAGTTTGAGGCGGGACTACGGATTGGACACGAGGTACTTGATCTTTTTAGTATATCGACCCAGGATGTCGATGGATTTATTAAAAGACTTCGTAGAACTAGTCTTCTTTAATTTTCATGAAGAACAAACAAGACAGAATGTTATATATAAAATTATTTATTCTAATCGTTGCCGTTGCCGCACTAGTGTCTACCACATATAAGATTTTTCTTCTGGTTAAGGATAGATCATTTAGGTTTGATACGTTCAATGTCATGGTGATGGGGGAGGATGTTCACGTGGTAGGAATTAATACTCAAAAAAAACAAGTTGGCATATTGGAATTTAATGGTGCCCGGAATTCTTTCTCAAGAAAGGATATTTTATCGGCAAGCATTACTGTTGGGGTGCCTCTAGATGGCATAATAATTTCGATAAGACCTGAAAATCTCGTGGATCGAAATCGAGATTTTCCAACTTTTATACAGACTTTATCGTTTCTTTTGGAAGACGAAAAGTACGTTTTCCACGATATAAATAAATTTGATTTAGTTAAGCTTTATTTTATTTCGAGATTAATATCATGGGAGGAGAAGAACTATGAAGCTGCTCAAGATCAATTAGAGATTGACTCAAAAATAGGAGAAAAGTTCTATGACTCAATAATTTTTAATGAGAAAACTTCCATTGAGGTTATTAACTCTACAGATATAAACGGGCTGGGGGGAAGATTTGGATTTATTCTTTCGAATTTGGGTATGAACGTAATATCAATAAGGGATGGCGTGGATAAAAAGACACAGATTTTGGCAAACAACCTTGGCGTAATAACTTTAAGGCGAATAGAAGATTTGCTCAAGCTAAAAGCAAAAAAAGAGGGAGATGCAGGCATAGCTGATGTAACAGTAAATCTGGGCAAGGACATTCTAGAGAAAGTAGAGGAGTGATATGGTAGTATTGGGACAGTATTGGTATTATTAATCTATGTTTTGGATTTTCATAATCTTTCTTTTTGCTATTTCAATTTTGTGGGCGTTCTTTAGCGCAAAGCGGGAGATAGACCGGCCAAAACAAATTCTTAAGGCAAGAAAAGAGCTTTCTCGAAGCAAAATATTATTTAAAAGATAAACTACCTTAGTCTTTGGAATTTTGGAATATAGGTTGCGGAATCGGGGTATGAACAAATGACGGTTGATCACGAAACCTCGACATTTTTTTGGTTTCTCTAATAAATACCGTAACGGACTTATCACCGACACTTTTAATACATGCTGAATATTCATTGCCCCCATTGATAAAAGTGATCATCCTCATCCCAATATTGTCAGGAAGCATACCTACATAAGTTTTGTCTGGCATTTGGACAAAGACCTTGGACCTTTTAACTGAAAGCGTAACTACATCTCCGGGCTGGAGTATGGATATAGTTTTTTTATCTGCAATGTTTTTTAAATCTACGGTCTTGGTTTTCCCTGCTTCTTCTATAAATACATCCTGAATTGACAATCCTGAAGAATTCTGGAAACTTGCCCCAGCTTTATTTGATTTTGAAAGAGCGTCCAGCCTCTTAAGATTCTTAGTAGCAATGGGATTTGTTCTATCAATACCAATAACCTTTTGGTAATAGCTTTTAGCTTTCCGTAAGTGCCCGAGCTTAATTAAGGCATGGGCAATTCGATTTAACGTATCAATATCGGCCGGGTTTTCAGCAAGCAGTCTTAAGTTCTCCTTATACGCTTTGTCCCAATCGTTTGATAACGCATACTTTACGGCTAAATCTCTTGATGGGTGAGAGGTAATATTCATTTAATAATGTGCGCCTGCCTGTAGCGCAGGCAGGGATTTGAATGGCAATTATCTTAGTAGAATTAATTGAAAAAGTCAAGGTAGACAAGTATAATGGTTAGAATAGCTACATGGCTATAATGGTTTGCTAACCATGCGACCATGTAACCATTTAGCTATTTTGCTTTATGTCTGGACATTCAAAATGGTCAACAATTAAGAGGCAAAAGGGGACTGCCGATATCAAGCGGGGTAATCTATTCACAAAACTTTCAAATGCAATTATAGTGGCTGTTAAGCAAGGCAATGGGATAGTAGATCCTGAGAGTAACTTTAAGCTTCGTTTAGCAATTGATCGTGCAAGAGCTTCCAATATGCCTAAAGAGAATATTGAGCGTGCCTTAGAAAGGGCAAAAGGCGGTGCAGTAGGAAGTGTCGAAGAAGTTATATATGAAGGATTTGGCCCGGGTGGGGTAGCGTTGTTAATTGAGGCAGTGACAGACAACAAACTGAGGACAGTTTCAGAGATAAAAAACGTTTTCGGAAAAAACAGTGGATCCCTTGGTAATCCCGGGTCTGTCTCCCATCTTTTTAAAAAGAAGGGTGTAGTAGCAGCCAAGAAAAGCGGAATGTCATCAGATGAACTTCTATCGAAAGGAATTGATGCCAACGTAGAAGACATGGAAGAGGAAGATGGACAAGTGATTTACTATGTTGATCTGTCCCAGATGTCTTTGACAAAAAAGGCATTGGAAAGTCAAGGACTAGAAATTGTAAGTGCTGAAATTATTTATGAGCCTATGAGTCTATCGCCCCAAGATGAGGGTATACAATCGCAGATTTTAAATTTGGTAGATAAACTTGAAGAACTTGATGATGTTCAGAAGGTTCATACAAATTTGGGGTCGGACTGAACCAGCGCGAAGCGTGGCGAAGGAGACCGGCTGCGAGTGGAGCGAGACAGCGGTGGAGCGGCTGAGCGGAGCGAAAGAGCTACAATATGCTAAAATTTATACCTTCCCTTAATTTTTCCAAAAGACAAAAGTTCGTAGCTATAGTTATTCTTATGGCTGTTGGGGTTTTGATTTCAACTTATCTTTCAGGAATAAATCTTATTTTAACATCTATCTTTTTGAGCTGCCTTAGTATCGTTTTGCTATATTTTGCGATACGTTCAGATATTCGTGGTACATTTTATTACCCAATATTAATCCTTCCGTTCTTCTTTACTTTCTCCTTTTCACTTTTCTATCCTCTAATCCCTGCGAGGTTATTGACTAGAATCATAGTCCTGGTTCTATATGTTTTTGGTTTATATTCGCTATTTTTAACCCAAAATATTTTTGCAGTCTCAGCAATCAGGACTATAAATTTATTAAGGAGTGCAAGAATCGTTTCGTTTGTTCTGACGATTGTTGTCCTATTTTTACTCACAAATATTATTTTCTCTCTTAGGCTGCCGTTTTTTGTTACTCCAATTGTCATATCCGTACTCGTATTTCTTTTGAATTTCCAGTCCTTATGGGCATACAGTTTGTCAAGGGATTTTCTTCGTGAATCTCTAATATTTTCAATCCTCGTGGCTATTGGGTTAGGTCAGTTGGCCCTGATTTTAAATTTGTGGCCTGTGACCGCAGCAATATATTCAATTTTTATAACCGGAATTTTTTATGCTTATTCAGGGCTGACACACGCTTGGGTAGAGAAGAGGCTCTTCAAAGGCATTCTTTGGGAGTACCTTTGGGTAGGATTTCTGGCAATACTCATTCTAATCGTTTTTTCTAACTGGGGACTTTAAAATGCAAGCTGCCTTACAGTTATGGGGCGGGGTAGTGGAGGCTAAAAATAGCACTTTGGGCCGATTTATCAATCTAATTTAATGACAGAGTTTGATATAGTTTAGTATCCTATAATTATTACGACATAAAATTATTTTATTTATTTTGTGGATAACTCTAGCAATTCGTGCCTAGCCTCGAGTGTTTTCACTGGCCTCATTCTACGCACGATTTTTGACCACGGAGTAGGATAGACTTTTCACGTTTCCACATCCAGATGTAGCAAGCTGATCCACACCAGGTGTGGTTTGGGCGTCTACACCTGGTGTAAAGTAATGTTGTAAGGACGATACGAAAAAAAAGCGAAAGTCTTCCTCACAGGGCGCGATCCCACTTCCTAAGAAGAGACCAAAAAACTATTAATAGGCTATCAACCTTCGAGGCTAAAAGTTGTAGTTTAGGCTGATTTATCGGGCTGAATTATACCCTATTGAAGACCCGCTGAGAAAGCTTTCCAGCAATTGCTTTCTTTTCTTACAGTTGACAGTAGTAACTGCCAAATGCGACATACGGCCGTCTTCCCGGAGGAGACCTCTACTACAAATAACTAATAACGAATAACTAATAACTGCAAATTCCTTCCCCAGTGGCTTTCCCGCTATAAGGCATCTTCCGCCCCATGTGTAAGCCGGAGTACAGATATAGCTTATGTCGTACAATAATACTTTTACGACATGGACGAGTAACCCAAGCGTGGAGCCCCTTTGGGCCTTTTATCAATAAAAATTGATATTTTTACTAATTAATTCATTGTGTCGTCTATACCTCATCCTATTCACTGGTTACTATTTACTAATCCCTGTTTTTTTATGCCCCTACCCTACTATAGGCCGTTATACAATTTATTATTTATGATTTATTATTTACAATTTTTTTAAAATAGCTTGCCTAGAACTAGTAGTTTTGTTGAGAAAAGTTACGCTCTAAATGGTCCAAGCTAGCTTCTATTATCAAATATTACAATTTCAGCAGAAGAGGCGTAAGTTTTGCCGTTTGTAGTACGGAATTCGCAAGAAACCTCGTGCTTTCCAGGACCATATTTCCATGCTTCAAATATCTCGTGGCTATCTACAAGACCAGTGGTTCCATCGGGAGGATTCGGGTTCTTATAACGATCAATGGTCCTGCCGTTTAAGGTCATATTAATCTCCTGGATCTTATCATCTAGGTCTTTTTTATTGACCTTCAGCGCCTTTCTTCTGTCAGAGCTATAAGCATTGTCAATGACCGTTCCATCTTTTAATACTATTGTTGTTCTAGAAAGAATATAAGCAGAGCGTCCGTCATAGGTACTCGAATATTCCCTTGGAAGAGGTATGGCTCCCTTTGTTAAAACCTGTTGGGAATTGCAATCAACGTAAAAAAATCCCTCAAGAGGAACATTAACTGGTTTTCTAGCTAGCTCCCTCCGGAAGTTTGGAATTTCAGGAGTAATCCAATGTTCACTCCCGGGAATTCCCGGGTTTGCTACGTCTCTTGCTTCACCAACAAGTATTTCTGTGGTGTATGAAACAGGAAGTGGCTCGTCATTTTTAAAATGTCCAGCTGCGATAATTAAAGCTGCTCCGGTTAGTGCTGCACTTATCGGGTATACAGCTCTTCTGATTTCTCGCATCGCGATTCGCATGGCCGGTCGCTGCTCCAAATTCATGAGGCAATTATACAACAATTCTAGGGGGAGATGAGTTTGTAGTCGGCTGAAATGAAGATTTTGTCGATTTTGTTCACGTTATTTAAATTAAACGAAACAGCCATACCGTTTGACGCAATTCCAATTATTCTTCCTGCAAAGTTGGCTGGATCTGCATTAATAAGCTTTTGAGCTATGCCGCTTGTCCCTGTGAAATCCCAGGGGGCCGTGCCGCCATTTAAATAAGACATTTGCTCGGTGGCTTTTTGGGCTGAAAGAACCCCGCAGCATTCTGTTGCATAAAGAATAACTGAGACTTGGTTCGTCATGTATCCTTCAAGCGCCGCATAGTTTTTTGATTTAACCGAAGCAATAATAGTCTCAGTTACCTGGGATTTACTCATGGCCGGCTGGGGCGTGGCTGTTTGTGTTGCGATAGGCGTGGGAGATTCGGTGGTAGTATTTTGAGGTGGTGTAGAATAAGTTGTAACTGCTTCTTTCTTACTTTGATTCGTACCAAGCGTATAAGCTACAACTCCAACGGCAGCAATTATCGCAATAAGGGCAGCCGGTACAACAAATTTATTCATTCTTCGTGCCTTTATACCAAAAAACAATTCATTAAGCAAGAGTTGACAAGACGTATTCTATGTCGCATAATAAAATGTGTTAGTTTGTTAGTTAGTTCATAGTTAGTTAGCATGAAGGATAAATTTAGGTTCGAAGAATTGAGGGTTTATCAAGAAGCTTTAGCTTTTATAAAATTCATATACGAGCTAACAACGAATTGGCCAAAAGAAGAGATTTTCGGCTTAACAAATCAATTAAGACGAGCGGCAGTTTCGATTGCTCTAAACATTGCCGAAGGGTCGAGCCGGACCAAAAAAGATTTTAGGCATTTTCTCGACTTATCTCGAGGTTCCTGTTATGAATGCGCTGCAATTTCGGCAATAGTATTGGAAAGGGAATATATTTCAGCTTCCGAATACGAAAAAGCCTATGCCTTTTGCATAAGGTTGGCTAAGATGATCAGTAGCTTAAAAACATCTCTACGATGAAAGACGAACAAACTAACCAACTAACCAATAACCAACTAACCAAGAAGACTCATCCGCTAATTCAACAATTTTTAGAATACCTTGAGATAGAAAAAAATGCTTCCAAATTGACAATTAGAAATTATAAATTTCATTTAGGAAGATTTTATAACTGGTTTACGGAAAATTACCCCAGCCGCGATATACAAGATCTTAATTTAGATATAACGCGAAAATACCGGCTTTATTTGTCTAATTTTGAGTACGGAAACGGCCTTACGCTCAAGCGCATCACTCAATCCTACCATATTATTGCGCTCCGCTCCTTTTTGAAATATCTAATTCGTCATGATTATGAAGCTCTTGCTCCTGATAAAATTGATTTACCAAAAGCAGAAAGTAAATCTTTAAAGTTTCTTGAAAAACACCATCTTGAGGATTTGTTCAATGCTGTGGATGTTTCAAAAAATGACGAAAAGGCTCTGCGTGACCGCGCAATTCTTGAAATGCTTTTTTCAACAGGGCTCCGTGTCTCAGAACTTGCCAAACTTAATCGCGATAATATAAATTTTGATACCCGAGAGTTTGGTATTATTGGAAAAGGCGGCCGTGCTCGTATAGTTTTTTTGTCCGATTCCGCGGCACACTGGCTCGGCCTGTATTTTGAGCGCCGTGAGGATCCCTTTAAGCCTGCCTTTATAAGGTATTCTAGGGAAAAAACGCTTGAGGATCAGGGGGAAAAAATGCGCCTCACTCCCCGTTCTATTGAAAGAATTGTAGATAAATACGTCCGGTTGGGGAGAATTCCAATAAAGGCTACACCCCATACTCTCCGCCATTCATTCGCGACAGATTTACTCTCAAACGGAGCCGACATTCGGTCAGTTCAAGAGATGCTGGGACACAAAAATATTTCTACTACCCAAATCTACACTCACGTTACAAATCCTCAGCTTAGGGAGGTCCACAAAAAATTCCACCAGGGCAACCGCCACTAGTCAGTCCTTTTATATATTTTCCCCGATGTGTCAATAGAATCCCACCTCGGAGGTGGATTCGTAGCTACACCTCGGGAAAAATCTCCGAAATGATATAATACTCGGAAATGAAAAATGAACAGGAAAGATCAGTTCTCTCAATGGGCGCAATTTATCTTGATACAAACGCTATGAATCCAACTTTTGGTGGTTTAGTTCGGCCTAATAGCGAGGTGGTACACGGCGGGTATGAGCTTGAGCCTGGGGGCTCTGCTCTGATTTTTGCAAGGGCCGCCGTTGCCCAAGGAATGAGAGTTCATTTTATAGGTAAAACGGGGACGGATGAGATGGGAAATATACTTCTTGGAAAGCTTCAAAATGAGGGTATTGTTCCGCAGATTATTCAAGATTCTAACGTCCAGACCAATATAAATACCAACATTGTGGGAATTAACGGTGATACGTTCTACCAATCGTTTGGCAACGCCAATCAAGCCTTATCTGCTAAGGAGATATGGAATAAATTTGAAGAGGTGGAAGATGAAATAGATTTTTTATATCTCGGCGGGCTATATAAGTTGTCTGCCCTGTTGCCTGCTTTTCCTGCTCTAGTTTCTAAAGCAAAAAAAAGGCAGATTAAAGTAATTATTGATCATGGAAGGGTTCCTCAGGAAACCGATGAGGAAAGGAAACAAAAGAGACGAGAAGATAAGAACAGGATCCAACAATTAGTTAGAATGTCGGACATTTATTTACCAAGTATAGACGAATTACTTAATACATGGGATATAGATAGCTATGATAAGGTATTTTCTCGTCTAGGGCGAGTGGCGGCATTCCCTTTTCTTCCTAGTGGATTTACTATTGCAATAAAACAGGGGAAAGAAGGAGCAATGGGAGCAGTAAGAGCGGTGGGGGAAGCAAGATTTGAGCCTCACGTAAATCTTGTTTCAATACCCTCGTACCCTGTTCCAGTATTAAGTACTATAGGGGCTGGCGATACGTTTAATGCGGCATTTATTAAGTCGTTGAGTGTTGGATCAAATATTGAGGAAAGTGTTCGCTATGCAAACGCCGCAGCTGCATTTAGAATTTCCACCAACAAGTTTCCAACCCAGAAGGAAGTTGAAGGCTTTCTAGCAAAATATTCATAGAAAAATCCACCAGGGCAACCGCCGCTAGGTAACCAATTAACAGTTGACCAATTAACAAATTGACGACTCTTTAACACTTTAACTTTTTAACGATTTAACCTAAAATATCCATGTGGATGCGGTTGAAGTAAAAAATCTCAAAAGATATTATAAAGTCAATAAAAAAGAGGCGGGATTTGCCGCGTCATTACTTTCTTTCGTCAATCGGAAATACGAAGAGACAAAAGCTGTTGACGGTATTTCTTTTAAAATCGGCGAGGGAGAGCTTGTTGGTTTTATTGGGCCTAATGGTGCGGGTAAAACTACGACACTAAAATGTCTCTCCGGCCTTCTCTATCCAACGGGCGGAACTGTAAAGGTTTTAGGCTATACCCCTTTTGAGAGAAAAAATAATTTTCTTAAACAAATAGCGCTTGTCATGGGGCAAAGAAATCAGTTATGGTGGGATTTGCCGCCTACAGAGTCATTTATTCTCAATAAAGAAATATATGAAGTTCCGGACGACAAATATAAAAAAACCCTCGATGCGCTAATTTCGCTCCTTGATGTTTCAGACATATTAAAAACTCCTGTTAAAAAATTATCTTTGGGGCAAAGAATGAAGTGCGAGTTTATAGCCTCGGTTCTTCACTCGCCCCGCGTTTTATTCTTGGATGAACCAACTTTGGGACTTGATGTTGTAATGCAAAAAACGCTTCGCGAATTCATAAGAGAATATAACAGGAAATATGAAGCAACAATAATTTTAACGAGCCACTACATGAGGGATGTTGAGGCTTTAGCAAAAAGAGTAATTATAATAAATCACGGAAAAATTCTCTTTGACGGGAAACTTGCGGATTTGGTTAAAAAACATGCGCCGTATAGATTTGTTAAGGTAGTTTTCTCGGATAAAGTACAGGCAAGTGAAATTGAGAATTTTGGGGAAATTAAATCATTCACATATCCTGAGGCGGTTATATCCGTGCCATATAAGAAAATAAGCGATGTATCAAGTGAGATTCTTAAAAAGTTTCCTGTTGAAGACGTTATTATCTCGGAGCCTGAAATTGAGGACATTATACGAGAAGTATTTGAGGAGAAAAAATGAAGAAATATCTTCTTGTTGCAAGAAATGTTTGGGATCAAACCCTAACATACAGGTTGAATTTTGTAATGTGGCGGGTAAGAATTGTGCTTTCAATGTTGACAATGTATTTTCTCTGGCTGGCATTGCTTCCCGAGAATCAGACAATATTAGGGTATACCCGCGATCTTATGCTGACATATATTCTAGGAACATCGATTATTAGTTCTGTTGTTATATCTAACAGGAGCTATGAGGTAGGAGATGAAATCAACAACGGAAATCTGTCGAATTTTTTGCTTCGCCCTATAAACTATCTTTCCTATCAGTTCTCGCGTGATCTTGGGGATAAAGCCATGAACATAGTTTTTTCAATAACAGAGTTGACTGTCCTTTTTATGATATTAAGGCCTCCTCTATTTGTACAAACGGACCTGGGGTTACTTTCGCTCACTGTGTTTGCTTGTGTCCTTGGAATGGTTATGTATTTTTTTATAAATTTTCTCCTTGGGATGATTGGGTTTTGGAGCGCGGAGGTTTGGGCGCCTAGATTTATTTTTGTAACACTATTAACTTTCTTCTCGGGAGGTCTATTTCCGCTTGATATTCTCCCCGCGTCTATTTTTTCAGCACTTTCTTACCTTCCATTTACATACCTTCTGTTTTTTCCTCTAAAAATTTACCTTGGGCAATTGGCAGCAGGTGAAATTATAAGAGGGCTAATTATATCTTCCATTTGGGCTGGCGTACTTTTTCTTACTGTCAAATACGTATGGAATCGAGGACTT
>CAYIRD010000013.1:0-7990 GCA_964365755.1 uncultured Gammaproteobacteria bacterium
CAGCTACCCGTCATAGCCTTGGTAAGCCATTACCTTACCAACTAGCTGATAGGATGCAGACCGCTCCCTGGGCGAAGAGTTAACTTCTTTCCTCTTGCGAGCTTACGGAGCATTATCCCGTCTTTCGACGAGCTATTCTCCTCCCTGGGGTACGTTTCTGCATATTACTCACCCGTCCGCCTCTACATCCCGGTACTACATCCCAACCATAAACTATCCGTGAAAATCAGTTCTCAATCTGCGTAATCAAAGCCTAGATTTACACGGATTGTAACGGATTACCACCGATGATTATGGACAGAATGTAGCATCGGAATATCGATCGACTTGCATACCTAAGGCACACCGCCAGCGTTCATCCTGAACCAGGATCAAATTCTCAAAAAAATACTTCGACTCCACCAAGCTAAGCTTGGCTTCGCTCAGTATTAGAAATCGACAGAGTTTACACTCTATCTTAGAATTCTAACTTCGATCTCCGCCAAAGGCGAAGGGTGAAGTTAAAAAATCCTACCACTATCTGAACAACTTAAAATGTGCTTTTTGTCAACGTGCGAAGTCAGGTTCCGAATGGTACCTGACAAAATTCGAAATCAATTGCAGATTCGGGAGATATGAAGACAAGAATTCTTGTCTATTATGCGAAGTTAAAATGTGTTTACCAACAACTCATTCGTGTGTAATTTCCAGATTAACGCAATCTTCCAAATCAGTTTTTATATAATAGTGGAAATCAAAGCTGTTGTCAAGATATAAAAGCCTAGCTAGGAGCTATTCGTATTTTTCAAAAATATACATTTCGAGTTGCTCCGGCGTCATAAGTTTGATAGCTGTTGCTAGTAAAACGGGGTGAGGTTTTAACATATTAATAACTTCTCTAATTCTTCTCCTATCTGTAATAGATTCATGAAACAATAATGCACCCCTAACTAAATTACTAACTGGTGAATCATTATCTGGGGAATTCTCAATATTTCTTATTTGACCACCAATCACGTCAACAACAGCTTCTTCAGGGATCCTAAATCCTTTAGCCGCTCTGTATCCTTGGAGAAGGACCGAAGCGTCCCTAGGCGTGACATCTTCTCTACTCGATAATAAAGGCAAAAATGCATCTGTTACAAATCCACGGGCCAAATCCCTAACTTGTTCTCTTTCATGACGTTCTCTTTCAGCCTCTAACATAATACTATGATATTATAACTTAGCGAATTATAAAATCAATTATTAGCGGTGAACTATCACTCCTCGTACACCTGGAGGGTGGATTAGCTTGACACCTACTCTTTCAGACTTAGCGGAGGCCGCCGGCTTGCCCTGCCTGCCCGCCGTAGCCTTGGGCGTAGGCGGGAGCAGACGAAGCGCGTCGAATGGGTCAAGGTCGAAACTAGGGAGCAAAAAAGTGGTACACCTGGAGGGTGGATTAGCTTGGCACCTTCTCTTTTACCTTAGGCCGCCGGTGACCTTTACCTGGTCTAACATTGTGGGATTTTCAAGAAGCTTTGCTGTACCACGGACAACAGTAGTCAGAGGATCATCAACCAGAACGACCGGAATTTTTGTTCGCTCAACAATTAGTTCGTCAATCCCGGGGAGAAGTGAACCCCCTCCTGTTAACATTATGCCACGCTCAAGAATATCGGAAGTTAGTTCCGGCGGAGTTTCCTCAATCACGTCCATTACCGCATCTATAATCTCTGAGACCACGGGTCCAATTGCCTCCCGTATCTCAGTTTCATTTATTCTTAGACTTTTAGGTAACCCTGTTTCAATATCTCTCCCCCTAATGATTGCAATCTTATCGCGTCCTTCCTTTTCTATTTCTACCTCCTCAAGCCCTTCTTTGGCAAGTTCTTGTTCTTCTTTATCTTTTACTTTTTCAGCCAAAGGCTGACCCCGCCTTGCGGGGGACTTTCCTTTGTATGCGCTCCCAATCTTTATTTTGACTTCCTCTGCAGTTTTCTCTCCGATCAATAAACCGTGACGCAAACGAATATAATGGATTATTGCTTGATCCATTTCATTACCTGCAATTTTTAAAGAACGGTTTACCACTATTCCGCCAAGTGAAATAACCGCGATCTCGGTTGTCCCTCCTCCAATATCAACAATTAAAACCCCGGTTGGCTCAAACACAGAAACTCCGGCGCCGACTGCTGCTGCCATTGGCTCCTCAACCAGATAACATTCGCGTGCGCCGGCTTGAAGTGCCGCTTCCCAAACCGCTCGGCGTTCTACCTCCGTTACTCCCGAGGGAATTCCAACAGCAACTCTTGGTCTTACCAGTTGGTAAAAAGGTGTCCCTATCTCATGAACTTTACGAATATAATGCTGAAACATAAAAGTTGCGGCGTCAAAATCTGAGATTACTCCGTGCTCAAGCGGTTTAATTGCGTCTATTGTTCCGGGCGTTTTTCCAAGCATTTTCTTGGCCTCTACCCCAACGGCAATAACTTTTTTTGTCTTATTGTGTCTCGCAATAATCGATGGTTCCCGAATGGCAATTCCTTTTCCCCTTACATGAACAAGAATATTTGCAGTCCCTAAATCTATACCAAGATCATGAGAAAAAAGTGAGAAAATTGAATCAAACATAATATTCTACAATATAGCTCAATCCGAAATATAAATCAATGCGGATTTGTTCGAAATTTATGTAGCGGTTGGAGATTCGAGGCGGGTGATTCTTTTTTTGTGATCCTTGATATCTTCCCGGACTCTATGAATTTGATCAGCTCCTAATTCGTTTTCTTTTTCTAACGTTTCAACTCTCCCAGCAAAGTTAGATACTTCTGTTAAGAGCTTGTCAATTTTCGTTTCTAGCTTAACTTCCGCTTTCTCAATCTTTTCTCCAAGTCTATCTTCAACATTCTCGATTTTCTCTTCGAGTTTTAACATTTGCCCAAACAGGGATTTCTTTGACGATTTAAAATCTGATCGAAGACCTTGAATATCATTTTTTGTTGCAACGTTATTACTCTTTTTAATTTTTCGTTTCATCGGACAATAAGTATAGCATTTGGTTTTTCGATCGTGTCAATGGTACAAAATGTATCATTTTTGGTTTATACTTAATACTTAATACTCAATACTGTATACTACCCTTATGGTTTCGGACTGGATTAACCGAATTAATGCTGCAATTAAATACAGTTTTTATGCTCTCTTCTTTTTGGTCCCGTTTGTGATTTGGCCCGATACTTTTGAATTGTTCGAATTCAATAAAATGTGGGTCGTTTTTGGATTCGCTGTTTTTGTTTTCTTTTTATGGGGAGCAAAAAGCGTAATTGCGGGAAGGCTTGAGATCCGAAGAACTCCTCTTGATATTCCAATTGCACTATTTTTAATCTCTCAAATCATTTCGACAATTTTGTCAATTGATCCTCATGTTTCTCTGTGGGGGTATTACTCAAGATTTAACGGCGGACTTTTTTCAATCATCGCTTATATATTTTTGTATTATGCATTCGCAAGTAACCTAATCCGTGGACCAGCGGACAAAAGTGAAAATGAAGACCTCGAACAAAAGTCTATCAGTTATAAGTTATTAGTCATAAGTTTAATCGCAGGATTCGGTGTAACGCTCTGGGGTATTCCATCCCACTTCGGCTATGATCCCACCTGCCTTGTGTTTAGAGGTGAATTGAACGTAGACTGCTGGACTGAGCAATTTCAACCTACTGTCCGGATTTTCTCAACTCTTGGTCAGCCAAATTGGCTGGGCACATATCTTGCAGCTTTAATTCCAATCGCCCTCGGATTTGGCTTTTATAAGCTTTCCGAGAAAAATAAACTATTAACTATTATCTATTCACTATTTGCTGTACTTTTTTATGTTGCACTTCTTTGGACACGCTCTCAGTCAAGTTTTGTAGGACTTGGTATTGGGCTTCTGGTTTTCTTTGGGTTTTTGGTCGTCAAAAATCTAAACGAATTTAGACACAAACTCGCAAGGAGCAATTTTACAAAATATTTAGTAATTTCCGTTTTGATTTTTGCAGTTGCGACATTTTTTATTGGAACTCCCATCGAATCTCTAAACAAATACATAACCCTCTCGGGTCTTTCTAAATTTTATTCAAAGCCCCAGCCAAAGGCTGGTGGGCCTTTGGCCCAAACAGTCAAACCACAAGGACTAGAAGGGACAAATAACATCCAGCTTGGCGGTACCGAGTCTAGCAAAATTAGACTAATTGTCTGGCAAGGAGCAATAGAACTATTTAAGCGCAATCCCTTGTTTGGAACAGGGGTTGAAACATACGCTTATGCATATTACAACGTAAAGCTGCTTGCACATAATTTAACTTCTGAGTGGGACTACCTTTACAATAAAGCACACAACGAGTATTTAAATTATCTTGCAACAACCGGCGCTGTTGGACTTATTACTTATTTATCGATAATGGTAGTTTTTCTCTACTATGGCATAAGTAATGTACTTAGGACTAAAAGCACTTATCATTCAATAATACTAGGAATAATAGGTGCATATCTTGCTATCGCTGTATCAAATTTTTTTGGCTTTTCTGTTGTAGCTTTAAATTTATTTCTATTTTTGTTCCCAATTCTCTTGTTTGATCTTGCAAAAGAGAAAAGTCTATCACGTGCTTTAACAATTCCATTAGGCAATACGCAGACAGAGAAAATAAGACCATTTCAAGCTTCACTCGTTATTATTCTTGCCATAATCGCGCTGTATTTTGAGTTTTACCTATTAAACTTCTGGAACGCAGACAGAAAGTACGCATTAGGCTATAACCTTAATAAAGCGGGTGAATACGTACAGGCTTATACCTACTTAAACGATGCCTCACAAATGCTGTCAGGGGAAGACTTATATAAAGATGAGCTTTCCATAAATATGGCGACTCTCGCGATTCTTCTCTCTGATCAAGAACAATCTACGCAAGCTGCTCAATTTGCAAGCGAGGCCAAGCGTTTGAGTGATGAGATAACACAAAGACACCCTAAAAACATTATCTTTCTTAAAACCTCGGCACGCGTTGCTTTTGCTTTGGCACAGATTGACCCGCAATATCTTGATACTGCAATTGAGATTGTCAATAAAACGCGGAAACTTGCACCAACCGATGCAAAGCTAGCTTACAATCTGGCACTATTCTATAACCAAAAAGGAGATGTAAATCGAACTATTCAATATTTTAATGAAGCGTTAAAAATTAAACCCAATTATCTAGATGCGTATTATGCTATGGCGCTGTTTTACTCAACCTTAGCAAAAGACAATCCTTCAAATTCGCTGGCTTACACGCAAAAGGCCAGAGATGCTGCTGAATACATACTTAAGAATATTGATCCTACACATGAGCCTTCAAAAGAACTCCTGAAAAGTCTGTAAGTAATACTTCCTATGCGAATTGCACGCGAATTTAATTAGTACGAATTTATACTAATAATTATTCGCATACATAAGCATTATTCAAATTCGCATTAAATTTGCATGAAAATTATTGAACCGAATTGTATTCTGCTATAATTTACCAATGCTTAAAATATTAGTCACACCAAATTCAAAACTGCTCGAAAAATCGAGGGAGGTAACAAAGTTTGATAGAAAACTAGCAAAAGAAATTTCTGAGATGAAAAAATCACTTGATGCTGCAAGCGATCCGATTGGTGTGGGACTTGCCGCACCGCAAGTGGGGTTATTGAAACGGATTTTCCTTGCAAAGCCTAAGGATAAAATCTTAGTATTTATTAATCCTAAAATTTTAGAATCTTCTGGAGAAGCAATTCCAGAATTTGTAAATTCTCCAAAAATTGAAGCTAAAAAGCCGAAAAAATCTCAAAAAAAGCTTCTTGAAGGCTGTCTTTCAATACCAAACATATGGGGAAATGTTGCTCGAAAAAAAGAAATCAAGCTTAAATATCAAGATGAGAAAGGGAATATCCACATTGAAAAAATCAAGGGATTTCTTGCAGTAATTATCCAACATGAGCTAGATCATCTGGACGGAGCACTTTTCACAAAGCACGTGATGACCCAGGGTGAACAGCTCTACCGTTCATACAAAAATGAAAAAGGCGAAGACGAATTTGAAGAAATAGAAATATAATCTATTTATAATTTATTAATTATTATTTATTATTTTGGAAAGTATGGAGAAAAGCAAGGCATTACAAAATAGATTAACAGAATTGGTAATAGACACGATTAATTTAACGGGAAAACTACCCAAGAACTACGCAAACGAAATTTTCATACGTCAGCTCATTAGGTGTCTCTCGTCAATAGGTGCAAATTATACTGAAGCCATATTTTCCTATTCACGGCCCGACTTTACACATAATACTAACATTTGCAAAAAGGAGGCGGCAGAGGCGATTTATTGGTTTGTTCTCTTGATTAGAACTAATCCGAAGTACACTAGCTCTTTGGAAAACCTCAAGTCTGAAACCGAATCGATTCTTAAAATTTTTATTTCTGTCGTCAAGACGACACAAAGAAATAATAAGTTATAAATGATAAATAATAAATACCATAAGGTTGTTTTTTTTGGTGCGGGGCCTTACGTTTCACGGATCGTTGAAACTTTAAAAGAAAATTTCGAGGTTTATGTTTTTACAACCGAAACTGAGCAAAATCAGCCTGTCATTTTATACTGTTCAAGTAAACACATTCAATGCGTTTCGATCACTAAATTTGACCATAAAGTTGTTGAGTATCTTGAGAAAATCGGAGCAAGAATTGCGGTTCTTGCATACTTTGGACTAATTGTTCCTAAAGATGTTTTGGATTTCTTCGAATTAGGAATTATCAATGTCCACCCTTCCCTCTTGCCAAAATACCGAGGCGCAACCCCGGGACAAGCAGCAATTTTGAACGGTGACTCTGTGACAGGAGTTTCGATTATTAAATTAGATGAACAGGTAGATCATGGGGCAATTTTGGCACAGGTCCAAGAAAAAATAAAGCCAAATGATACTTCTGAAACACTTTACGAAAGGTTATTCCAAAAAGGTGCCGAATTACTTTCGAAAACCTTGCCAAAATATATTTCGGGCGATTTAAAACCAAGCGAACAGAATCACTCAAAAGCAACATTCACTGAAAGATTGACGCGTGAATCCGGCTTTATCGATTTAAGCCAAAAGCCAATAGCCAACAGCCACCCTTCGACTTCGCTCAGGGCAAGCCAGCTAAATCGAATGATTCGCGCCTATCACCCCTGGCCCGGAGTATGGTTCAGAGTTAACTTAAAACTTAAAACTGAAAACTCAAAACTCCAAGGGAAAATTATTAAATTGCTACCGGAAGGAAAAATTCAAGTAGAGGGGAAAAATGTTATGAAGCTATCGGACTTTGCAAACGGCTACCCCGAGGCGGAGGAAATCATTAAGAAGCTTGATTTCTAGGCAACATGTTCGGCAAAATATTCTTCCACTGCGGGTAGGAGCTTAGATCTCTCCGCAATTTCACTTCTCTTCATTAATGCATATACAGGTACCTGAGCGGGTCCATTAATTTGTGGACCGCGTTTTGTTTCATTTCCATCCTCATCTTTTACAACATGGTATAATTCTCTTTCCCAATTTTGCCTCAATTCTGGCTCAAGGTATATTACCGCCAAGAACCCAATTAAAAGACTATTCATCTCGTACCCTTGGCTTATTTCTACTCCCCTATTTCTTACTTGAAACCTGCGTTCACCGGTTACTGCATCCGTTTCCCAAGCAATCAGAGGTCTTCCCATCTTGAATCCCTTAGCATCTATAATTTTAATGTGGGGCACTTTTCCTTCTTCTGATACGAGCGACGCAGTCAGCAACGGTTTTCTTCCTACGCTTATAGTAAAACCTTGATCATCAACCTGGTCTATACGCTCTGAGGCTTGCCTGCCTTTTCTGATAAATGTCGCCTTACCTTGTGTATCTTTGACGGCATGGTAATTTCCAGTGCTCATTAATTGATCATAAATGACTCTTCCCATGTATGTTTCATCGAGCACTAAAGAGCGAGCTATTGGCT
>CAYIRD010000013.1:8000-14291 GCA_964365755.1 uncultured Gammaproteobacteria bacterium
GCTGACCTTCAAAAAAGCTTTGACGTCCTTGGTTGTTTTCCATTCTCCAAAAACGTTCAATCGCAAAATGTGCATTTTTGTGCTTCCCTTTTTTAACTTGTTTTCGCTCCCATAAGCTTGTATTAGTTCTCATATAGGTAACTAATTCATTTCTTAACAACTCAAGCTGATCGGACCACTGTTCGAATCCTACTCCTTTGAAAGTTGAGCTTAGAGTTTTCTTGAAAAACCATTCGATTGGACGCCCCTTTAACGCTTCGGTATCAACTATAGATAAATTTAGTCTATTTATAATTGCAGTTATATTTCTTGAATCCTCTAGGAATGCGATAAATTCTTGCCTATTAGCTTCAAAATCTCCCCACGCTGGCCCTGCGTCACCGGCATGTCTTCTTAGTCTTTCTTTGAGATAATTAGATGCTGATCTGCCCTGAGTTTGATCAGGCATTCCCCAATCAAATTTTACATCAAGCAGAGATCCATTCTTGACGGGTGCTATAAAATTAAGATATGCGAGAAAATCTTCACCTACCATTGTCCGATCAATCTCTACTTTAGTCAAACGGTTGCCGTTGTCAAGAGTTTTAGATGAGATATTAAAGTCAGCGCTTTTTAAATTTAGTCGTCCAAGATCCTCAATTGGGCGGCGTAGAAGCGTTTGCGCAGTTGTTGGTGGCACTGAAGCCCACTCACTGCCTTGGGAAAATTCTGAACCATCTACCCTCGATGGCAATTCTGAAATCATATATTTGGAATTCTAACAGAAGGGATCTGATTGTTCAATCAGACGGTTGCGAGAGCTGGGGTTTCCTGTTTCGAAACTTTAACTTTTTTGACTTTGCCCAAAGTTTTGATGCAGTTTGTGCAGAGTTTGGCGCGAATCCATCTACCATCTACCATTATTCTTTTCCTTTGAATATTGGGCATGAAAGCATGATTTGTTCTATTTTTTGCATGGGAAACACGATGCCCCATACTTCTTGATTTTCCGCAATTATCACATTTAAAAGCCATAGGTTTCTATTATACTAAACTTTATCGAACCTTACAATGTTTTACTCGTCCGAATGTACTCGGACCTTAACGATGAATCACGAATCTAGAATTATGAATCATGGTTTTCGCCTTGATTCTTGCTTCATGCTTCATGATTCAACTATTTGAGTTCGACTGTTGCGCCCGCCGCGGAAAGTTTTTCCTTGGCTTCGTCTGCTGTTTTTTTGTTGACTGCTGTCATTACCTCTTTTGGAGCGCCGTCAACTAAATCCTTTGCTTCTTTAAGACCCAAAGTTGGAACCAATTCCCTGAGAGTTTTGATTACTGAAAGTTTATTCTCACCTGCTGCCTGAATCCAAACATTAAATACAGTTTGTTCTTCGACAGGCTCTCCGGCTTCTGCTGGTGTTGCTCCTTGTGCAGCAACTGCAACTGGTGCCGCTGCCGTTACTCCAAATTTTTCTTCAATCGCTTTGACGAGTTCAGATAAATCCAAAACAGACATTTCCTCAATTGCTTTTAAAACATCATCTTTTGATAATTTTGCCATAATTAATTCACCCCCATCCAATCAGTATTCAGTATTCTGTATACAGTATTCAGTGAATTACTGAATACTCGATACTGGATACTCAATACTAAGAAGCTGGCTGCTTCCTAACTTCAATTTCTTTTAAAACCTTTGCCAGCTTCTGAATGTTTGCATTAAGACCATAAACTAAGTTTGATATTGGCGCATTTAATGTTCCCAAAAGTTTTGCGATTAATACTTCTCGGGAAGGCAGCGTGGCAAGTTTTGTAATCATGGCTTCGTCAATAATTGAATTTTCAAAAATTCCGAATTTGATTTTTGGCAATCCGTATTTTTTGACTGAGGAGGCAATAACTCTTGCTGTTGCAATCGGATCTTTGAAAGAAAAGAGCGTTGCGTGGGGTCCTTCTAATTTTTCAACCTCAAGCTTTTTACCAGCCTTGTCGGTAGGCAGGTCCTTTAAGGCAAGATTTGTTAGGGTATTTTTTGTTATCGCGATTTCGGAATCTGCTTCTGTAAGACCCCGACGCATCTCCTCAAGCTGTTGATGTGTAAGACCCGCGTAGTCAACAAAGAACATAGCAGCGGCTTTATCTACCTTCTGCTTTAATTCCTCAAGTTGTTGTATGTTTTTCTGACTTGGCATATTTTAAACAGAGAATAGTAAATAGTTAATAGTAATTAGGTAATTACCAAAAAAAATGCGCCCCTAAGAGCGCCCTATTTACTAGTCACTATTAACTAATAACTACTTACTGGCCCTCGGTAGGTCTTATTGTTCGCCTACTGTCTTAGGTTTACCCCGTGGAACGAAGTTCTCTACGGGGAATAAAGTATTCTAACAGAACAAAAAAATGAAAGCAAGCTCAGATTTCTTCGGGGCGCCACTCGTTTCCGTCGTTGACGATGAAAACTCCAACCACCGGAACTCTATTGTCAATTAGATTTTGGACAAATTCGACTGAGGCTTTTATATCTTGCTTGTGTTGTCCGTCTGAAACAGAATTTCCCGCGCATTCTTGATGGCCGTCTACTACAATGCCTCTCGAATGGTGCTTTTCGATAGAGACTAGGAGTTTGAGTTTTAGATTCTCTACGAATTTGGGATCGGGTCCGCCAGCTGGCGGATTAGCGATTAAACCCACAATTCCGGCCTCAGTTATTGTATCCGGAAATCTAGCATCAAATTTCTCTTTTCCATATTTTGCAACCGGCCATTGCACTCTTCCGTCCATACACCCAATGACTGTGAAAAAAGTTTCACCAGTAGCTGACATGAGAGTTATTATATATTTTTGACTCCGAACTTACCACCGGAATTTTTGAGGATTCCCTTCATCTCCATTTCTGAGAGAATCGCCGTGAGTTTTGCAATTGAAATTTTTGTTAATTTTGAAATTTCATCAATAGTTCTCTCTTCATTTTGTAAAATATCGAAAATTTTTTCTTCGAGTTTTGACAATTTCAGTTTTAAACCGCTAGATGCAACTTTTCCCTTCATATCAACGCCCTTTAGTGGTTGAACCCCTAATTCATTGATTATGTCGTCAGAGGAGCTTACGAGTACTGCGCCGTGCTTCAAAAGAGTTAGAGTCCCGCGAGACATCTGCGATGTAATGGGGCCGGGGACTGCAAATACTTTTTTGCTCTGTTTAATTGCGTGTTCTGCTGTAATTAACGAACCGCTATCCTCCGCAGCTTCCGTAATAAGAACAGCCATAGAAATACCTGCGATTATCCGGTTTCGCGCAGGAAATGTCCCTTTACTTGCTGACATTCCAAGCGGATATTCTGAGATTACTAACCCACCCGAATCGAGAATATCCTCGTACAGTTTCTCGTTTTCGCGAGGGTATGGGCAGTCTACCCCACACCCAAGCACTGCGATTGTCGAACCCTGATTATCAATTGCACTCTTGTGTGCCAGCCCATCCACTCCAAGTGCCATTCCGGATACTATCACAAACCCTGCCGAACAAAGTTCGCTAACCAAATTTTCTGTAACTTCTTTACCGTAGGAAGTGATTTTTCTTGATCCTACAACAGCAATTTTTTGCGGTCCAAGTAGTAGTTTTTGATCCCCTTTTGTGAACAATCCAATCGGCGGATTATCAATTTTTTTAAGGCTTTCAGGATAATATTTACCTCCAAAAGGAATAAATTCAACTCTTGCCTTCCGGAGCTTTTCTAGATATTCACTGATGGCGAAAGTCTTTCGAAAGGCATCGAATTTTGCAAAATTAACCTTCCCAACTCCTGCAGCTTTTAATTTCTTTTCCGAACCCTTCCATGCAATCTTGGCCGAACCAAAAATTCGCAAAAGGCTCTGATACCTCTTTGGTCCAATCCCGGGCGCAAGTGAAAAAGCAAGGGAAGATATTTTTTCGTTCATTTATGCTGCTTTCGGTGGTGGACCTTGTGGATTCTCAAGTTGTGAAGCAAGTCTTTCAAGTATTATTATCCCCTCCTCGTTTATGCCCCTTGATTTTATTCCGCCCATTTGAGCAAGAAATGCCGCTTTTCTTTGGGCAAAACTTGCAAGTGTCCACAATTGCAATCTAGGAGAATCCATTTCCGCCGCATAAGTAACAATATTGTCTTCACCCTCACTTAAGTTGGTTGCAAAATTACCCATACCTTTATCTATCTCTTTTGCTTGTATCTTTTCTTTCTCGTTAAAAAACTCTGATGAAAATTGAATATAACCTTGAAGCGTAATTTCCTTATCTGGATTAGCGTTTCTGTATTCTTCAAACCCAATAACTTTTGCATCTCTTGTCTCGATCGAGTCTTCCATATTCCAATTTATATTTTATATCATAATTTTTCTTCTGCAAGTTACTCTTTCATTTTTCCTACCATATCAGGCTATTCGGTAAGGCTATCTTCACATTCCCCGGTATACTACAATAGAGAATTGGCAGTCTAAAGAAAATAACGTATACTATCCTCGTGCATAAAATTATTGAGGTTTTAAAAATTGTAACAGCGGCAATACTTATATTTCTGAAAAACTTTTCTGTCCTGTTAATCAAGGATAAACTTCAAATAATTGTTTTGGTAATTGCCGCAATATCATTTTTAATAATTCTTATCAGCGCCGCCCTCAACTGATGTATTCATCACGCTCAATCTTGTGCCTAGTCTAATAATTCAGATTATGAGCAGTTCACTAAATAGTTATTGACAGATAAATGTTAATAAGATATACTTGTTATTGACATGCAAACTACAACCACTATTACACCAAAATTTCAAGTTCACATCCCCGTCTCAATTCGTAAAAAAGCCGGGATAACTCGTCACGGCAAAGCTGTTATTCGTGCTGAAAAATCGAAAATAATTATAGAGCCGATTGATGGAAAAAAAGGAATCTTATCTTTAGCAGGGAAATATAAAGTAAAAAATCCAATTCCCGCTGAGAAAATACGAGATTATATAGACTACTCTTGGGGAAAAAGGTAAGTGCAAAAAATATTTCTCGAAACAAGCTTCTTCATTAGGTACTTCACAGCTGACGATAAAAAGAAGTTTGAGGATTGTGTTAATCTGCTGGAAACAATAGAAAACCAAGGAAAATTTCGCCCCTATACCTCTAATGTCGTTATATTAGAAATTTTATTCGTACTTACAAAGGTATATAAAATTTCAAAAAAAGATGTCATTGAAGGAATACAAAAGGTTCTTAACATTAGAGGTATTACATTAATAGAGAAAACAGAGATTAGGAAAGCTATTGAAACATTCCAGAAGTTAAATATAAAATTTGCCGACTGTCTAATTGCGACCCAAGTTCAAAAAGGCACGAAAATCGTAACCTACGATGAGGATTTCTCTAAGATAAAAAATATTTCAGTTGCACTACCCTCTGATTTCACTTGACATAACGTTCGAAGCCATGAAATACTTGATCTGTGGAACAAAACATCCAACCGCCAGCTGGCGGACCAAACCAGCCGCCAGTTCAGAATTCGACTGTTGAGCAAGCAATGACTCCTCCACCGGCAAATTCAAAATTTAAATTGCCGATTCTAATTTCGTTGATTATTTTTTTGATAATAGTCGGAACCGTATCCGCAGCATATCTATTTCTGAATACGAATAAGCAAAAAGCTTGCACAATGGAGGCAAAAATTTGTCCTGACGGCTCATCAGTTGGCAGAACCGGTCCCAATTGCGAATTTGCTCCCTGCCCCACCCCAAAACCAGAAACCGACCCCACCGCCAACTGGCAAACATATACAAACTCAGATTATGGTTTTTCTTTTAAACATCCCAATCTCTCTGGGGATTGCTGTAAAATCTCTGGCCCAATCACCGGTACCGCCGATGAAATAATTACTCTTGGGGATTATTCGACCGGTAGAGAAGGTTCCGATGCTCCGTTTGACGGTTTATCAGTGTCTGTTGAGCCGAACATCGGGTCTCTAAGCTTAGATCAATATGTAAACCAAGAAAAACAGGGGCAATCTAAAAATCCTTTTTGCGGAGGGGTAGATGCGCAATCAACGTCAACTTTAGCACAAAGACGAATGATTCGACTATCGTGTAAATACAATTGGGAGGTGCTTATAACATCATTCCCAAACAATCGAGAGTTTCTAGTTATTAACATGACTGAGGCTTCTGAAGATAGCTTTAAAGAGGTTTTTGAACAAATCCTCTCGACCTTCACATTCATCGCCCTGGAATAATCGGGGCTCCTCAGTACAAGCAAATTCACGGAATAATAGACGGATCTCTGCTTTACTTGTACTATAGTT
>CAYIRD010000014.1:0-8370 GCA_964365755.1 uncultured Gammaproteobacteria bacterium
ACTTCAGAAATACAGTTCTCTTTTGATGAAAGCATTTCTCTTGAGGGTGACTCTGGGCCGTATTTATTATATACTTACGTTCGAACACAAAGCATACTCAAAAAAGCAAATAAAGACCTAATTGAAGGAGATATTAAAATTGCAGAAAACATAGAAAAAGAAGAGGTAGAGCTAGCTCGAACCCTTGTTTATTTTCCTGAGATCATAGAAGATTCGGCAATAGATTTTGCGCCAAATTTAATTGCTGGATATCTTTTTGAATTAGCCCAAGAGTTTAATCTTTTCTATCAAAAGCATTCGGTTTTATCTACAGGGGATCAGGAGATCATGACTTTTAGACTTGCCCTGACTGCCGCAGTTGGGCAAACCATTCAAAACGGCCTCAATCTCCTAGGAATCGAGACGGTCGAAAGAATGTAGTTTAACGCTGTCGGCCTGGCTTTCTTAAGTTAAGAGGCCGGTCAAATGCGGTTCCGGAAAGATTTTTTCCTCTTGTTCTTTGAAGGTCGTTTGAAATACCCGCAAACGGATTTTGAGGCAACCGTCTTCTCCTTTTGCTTGCTTGGCGTGTTTCGCCCGTTTTATTAATATATAAAAATTCATTTGTAATATTTCTGACAACATCCCGAGGGTTTTTCTCTGCGCCGTCAGGAAGATTTAGGATTAATGAATTTATCATTTTGTAATACCTATCCGTAGATTCAAACCCAAGTTGCTCTGCTGCCTCTTCAAGCGAAACAATATCTATCATGCGCCATCCGTTTGAAGTATCAAGTTTTTTGGCGAGTTTGAATAATTCGTTTTCAATAACTTCTCTAGCATTTACAGAAAAAGTAGCAACCCTACCAAAAGACATAGCTGCTCTTAGATTATTGCTTATGTCCTCTTCTTTTTTGGGGTTTCTAATTGGATTTAAACAAACCTCTGACTCTTGTTGTGATGGCACATCTCGCGCCTGCTCCAGCCCCCTCATTCTTATGTGATTTTACATCTATAAAAGAAGATTATCAAGAAAAAGCTTTTCTTGAAAGAGACAAGCCCCTGTGAGATAATGGGCAAATGAATTTTCACCACACTACACTTAAAAACGGATTGAATGTAGTCATTATCCCAATTACAGAGGTTGAATCTGTTACCACAATGGTTATGATTGGGGCAGGTTCAAGATACGAAAATCACAACAACAACGGAATTTCTCACTTCCTTGAACACATGGCATTCAAGGGAACTAAAAAAAGACCTACTGCAATTGAAATAGCAACTCTGGTTGATGGGGCGGGGGCAGAATCAAATGCATTTACCGGAAAAGAATACACTGGTTACTATATAAAATCCGCTGCTCACCGTGTTGAATTATCGTTCGATATTCTCTCCGACATGCTTGCGAATTTGCTTTTAGATCCAAAAGAAATAGAAAAAGAAAAAGGGGTCATAGTAGAAGAAATAAATTTATATGAAGATACACCTCCAAGAAAAATCTCTGACGTTTATGAAGCGCTTTTGTATGGAGACACTCCCATGGGGTGGGATATTGCTGGAAGAAAAGAGATAATTCGGTCTGCGACCCGCCAGTTTTTTACATCCTACATGAAAAAGCTGTATTCCGCATCCAATATGATAATTGTAGTTGCGGGCAAAGTAAAAGTTGATGAGATGCAAAAACTGATTGAAAAATATTTTGGGGGTCACCCCACATTTACGACAGAAGGGTATAAATCTGTAATTGAGGGACAAAAAGATCCACGAGTTCGCATTCATCACAAAAAAACCGATCAAGCACATTTCGCAATTGGTGTAAGAACAGTTGGTATAACTGACGAGAAAGATAAATATCCATTGACGGTTTTGGCAGCTATTTTGGGCGGAGGGATGTCAAGCCGCTTATTTCATGAGGTCAGGGAAAAGCGCGGGCTTGCCTATTATGTCCGCACAGGCTCTGAGAATTATATGGATTGCGGCCATTTAACAACATATGTTGGCGCAGATCCAAAAAGAATTGACGATGCGATTCGTGTGGTTGTGGAGGAATATAAAAAGGTACAAAAAAAAGGTGAAATAACAGAGAGTGAGCTAAAAAAAGCAAAAGAATTTGTTAAGGGTCATTTTGTATTGGAACTTGAAGATACAAGGGCGGTTGCGATTTTTTATGGAGCAAGCTGGATTTTGGAGAAGGATCTTGAGAATCCGTCGGACGTTATCTCAAAAGTGGACAGAGTTAAACTTTCTGATATTCTTAGAGTTGCGAGAAAATTTCTCTCCTCCCCTTCAAACCTTGCAATAATCGGCGACTATGAAAATCACGACCACTTCCGCAACCTCCTCACATAATTCTTATCGTTGTCGAGACTGTGGTATAAATGATATAATTAATTGGCGGAAAAAAAGGCGCTACCCAAAAGCATTCGGGAAAAAGTTTTATCGCTTGGGGTGTAGTAGATGAAAGAAACAGATATCCAAATTGCAAAGAAAACAATAATTACTGCTGTGTCAGTAATTCTATTTCTAATTCTAGTTCTTAATTCCTTTAGTATTATTCGCGCGGGTCGGGTAGGAGTAGTTACACGGTTTGGGGCAGTTAATCGCGTTGTCAATCCCGGTTTAGTTTTCAAAATACCCCTAATTGAAAATACAATTACCATGGAAACCCGGACCCAAAAAGAACAAGTAGAAGCGCAGGCTGCGTCAAAAGACCTACAGGAAGTTAAATCGACTATTGCTCTTAATTATCATCTGAGAGGAGAAAAGGCAGTTGAAGTATTCCAGAATATCGGAATCGACTATAAAGAAAGAGTCATAGATCCTGCCATCCAAGAGGCGTTTAAAGCGGCGACTGCCAAGTTTACGGCAGAGGAACTGATTACAAAACGTGAGGCAGTAAAAAAAGAAGCCTTCGAACACTTGAAAGAGAGACTGGCAAGGCTAAATATCATAGTTGATGATTTCAATATTGTTAACTTTGATTTTTCGGGGGAATTCAATCAAGCTATTGAACAAAAACAAGTTGCTCAGCAGAATTTATCAAAGGCAAAACTTGAGGCAGAGACGGCAAGAACTCAGGCTCAGGGGCAAGCAGATGCGCAGAAGATTCTTCGGGAAACCGGAAGTTTAACATCGGAGTATCTTCAATTCCTTGGTCTTCAGAAATGGAACGGAGTTCTTCCCCAAGTTGTCGGAAGCGGAACACCATTCATAAATATCCCCATTAAATAAATTGACTTGTCCGACTAAAGCCACCTCAGTTGATTTAAATATTTTCTTCCAATTATAAATATATAGAGGCGATAGAAATAACAGATGATATAATAAATAGAATAAAAACTATGCCAAGAAAGAAAAGTACCCCAATAAAACTAGCACTAAAAGAAATCTTAAAAAACAAAACTTATCTTTACATAGACGGAACCAACTTATTTGCCGGTCAAAACGAACTGTTTGGTCCCAACAAGCGTCTATCATTCGACTATCTTATTAAGGCGATTCAACAAATTATAAAAATAGATAAAATTTTCTTCTATGCCTCGTACATGAGTGAGAAGAATAAGATAGAACCTTCACTTCAGAGAAAAAAACTAATTGCTGCCGAGGCCCTTTTCTATAGGGAAGTCATAAACACTAAAAATGTTACTTTCTATAAAGGTCACCGTTCCCGCGCTTCCGGCAAGGAAAAGGGTGTAGATGTACATTTATCAGTTGATATAGTAAAACACGCGTTTTTAAAAGAGTGCAATAAAGTTATTGTTATGACAGGGGATGCAGACCTTATTTATCCTCTTGAGGTTGCAAAAAATCTCAATACTCCAACCTGCGCGTTCTTTTTGCCCAATAGGTTTTCACTTGAAATGGCGTATAAGGTGGACTGCGCGTATGTGTTCAACTTCTTGGATAAGTTCAAGACGGATAGAAAATTGCCCAAGGCACTTGAAGTTCTGACCATAAAAAAGCCCCGTACGATAAACATACGGGGTAAGTAAGTCTATTTAACCAAAAATCATCTATTTTGTCAACCGGAATCCGGTTTAAAAAAACAGAATCAAATAAAAACTATGCCAAGAAAGAAAAGCGAGTTTAAAAGATTAACACAAAAGAAATCATCAGCCGAAACCCAAAAAGAAAAAACCAAACATGAGATAAAAATCTGTTTGAAAAACTAATCACAGAAAGCACTAAGCAAGAACCTTTTGATAAAGGAGAGAATAAATTAAAAAGCGTTAAGGGTTAAATTGTTACTGCGTTTCTTGACCCTCGAGCCAATAGTCTGCGAAATTGATTCCTGTAACTTCTCTATCTTTTAACTTTTGTATAGTCTCGATTTCTCCTTTTTCCTTAAGGTATTCCTCTGCTGATCTCAAAACTTCACCAAATCTTTTTCGTTTTATTTCTTTTGCTTCATCACCACGTGCTTCTATATCTACTTGATATGCAAGACTTATTCTGCCTTCTTCTACAAAGACGTCGCCATATAATTCGTTTCCGTAAACCTCGTCTGTTTCAATGTAAGGTAGCGCATGCTCCATGTACGCATCATTTAACAGGTATTCAACAATTCTGTTTTTTCTTTCCTCAGTGCTCATACCAGATTTTCTAGGTTGAACCATTCTTCTTAATATTGAGAAATAGAAGACGCTTGAAGGAACGGTAACGTCAAGATTGCCTTTTACAGAGATTTCAAATTCCGAGCTGGAATTTGAATCCTCTGTCCTAAGTCTTTTAAATGCTTCCTCAAAAAATTCTACAGATGGATATATGCCTTGTACAAGGAAATTTGCTAAATGCTCATCTCCCCAATTTCCTTCCTCTATTAGGGGTCGTTCTAAATCATCAGCCAATCTGGGATCGGTTAATAACTCTGCGTAACGAGTTGGATCAACTATTCCCCAGGCACTTAAAAGTTTAAATTTCGACCTCTCATCCATTTCTGGAATTAATTTTAAGAAAAAATCCCTTGCTTCCTCCATGGAAAAATTTCTAACGATATCTTTTTTAGGTTCTATAAAATCGCCTTCATCGTGATAGTAGTACTGATAGTTCAATTCCAATGTGTGGAGTCTCGTCCTAAATTTCTGATCGTCGCCACCTCCTGGATTAGAGGCAAGTTCATCTCCATCAGATCCCGTTATAATAAGGTTACCTTCGGGATTAACAACCTTACCGACAGCGGGGGTTGTAAGAAGTGCATAGTGTTGAAGAATTAGACTTTCGGGTTTACCTCGATTTCTGTACTGCACATCTCTTAATGAATCCTCCTCAGATTTCGCTTCCTGAAGCAGTACGGAATTAACGGCATCATCCCTTAATTCAAAAGGTGCATCGTACCAGGTTCGAAGTGAGTCATAATGGCGACCACTCTCCCACATTTCATAAACTCTTCCCAGTAAGTCCCTCGCTGGTTCTTGTCTTTCTTGTGAAATGGTAATAGGACTTTGAGGATAATTTGGAACTTCTCTTTGGGGTCTTCTAGGCCTTCCACCGCGAAATCGCCCCGGTTGCCCAGGAGTACCTTCTATGGGATTATTATTAGACATGGTGCAATTATATCACAGACCTATAGGTAATGACTATTAGCTTTAAAAAGGATGTTATCCGGCATACGATAATTACCTATAGTAGCACGCATAACTACTCAAAATGTAGTTTTTTAAAGCTGAGTTGGAATTTTAACTTACTACCTTAGAAATCACCTTAACGCTCGCCACTTCCCCAAGTAGTCTCTCAAACATTTGGTTTTCATATTGCCTGTTATTGTATCTCCAGGAATATTCATCAATATATGCCTGCAGGTATTTTTTTAGATACAACTCTGTAAACTCCATAAATGCCACGTTTGACTATTGACCATAGCCCTTCAACATTTTGAGCATTTCGTAAATGCTCTGTTAAGTATTGTCTTACCGTTGTTAATCCTTGGAGATTATGGCGACCATGATCCCAGCCATAAAAACTTACAGACACTTTCGTAGTCGAATCTGGCTCTCTCTTTGGAGACCCTCTGAGTCCATAAGAAAAATTATATTGGAAGAAATTCACGTAGTCAAACCTTGCTTCGTAAACTCCTCGCCTAGATAGCATGTTATAATTAATTTCAGATGATTATCACAAAATCGGAACCGTACACAAAAGACGAAATCAAAAAACTTCGCGAGACTTTCGACTCTTATATTAAAACGGTAATCGATGTTAACAAAAAAGTTTGTTCAGCCGGTTGTGACCGCCATTTTGAATCAGAACAAATACTTCTAGAAGAGGGTTCAAAACAATCCGACATTTGGGGCGGTGGAATTGACATGGAGTCAAAAACTATCGATTTTAATTCTTTCATTAATATTAGGCCTTCTGATAATAATCCAAGTAATGATATCCTTGATTCCGAAAGAAGAAAAAAATATGATGAATTGACAAAATATTTTTTTAAAGAGATTCTATGAACAATAAAACTGTAATTGAGTCTTTATCAATGGATCTTGCGCGCGCTGCAATCGGGTATCATCGAGGATCGGCAAATATGGCCCAACAGTTTGCTTCCGAGGCTTTAAAACGTTGTTCTGAGATTAAAACTACAGAACTGAGACCATATTTTTCAAAAGTGCTCAACAAGATTAAATCTACATTATCACAACAAGTTGAGGATAGAACCGCAGAAGACGTATTAATGTATAGCACTCTTTGCAAAAACTATGTGGAGAAATATTTGACCCACCCCGCCAAACTCGCCTAAGATCGGCGACTATCAAGACCACGACCATTTCCGAGGGCTCCTAACCTAAGCTAATTCGCATGTTTTAAGAAACTCCTAAGTTAGGCCGCAAGAAGCTGTGCAATATTAGTCAGCGGTTCTTCCCTGTAAGGTTTTGTAGTATATACATTTCTGCCCTTTCTGATATCCACAGAGATGCCTACATAGCCGTTTTCAACCAAATCTAAGAGCGGTCCAAAAGGATTACCTCCCGAATATTCAGGGACTTTTGCTTTTCTCAATGCTTCCCATTGTGTAAAATAAGCCCCCGTCGCAATAATTTCTTGCTGCTGTGAAGGCATTTTGCTTACCTCATCTTTGCTTGGAAATAAGGCATTGGGGTCTCCGCGCAAAAGTTCAGCTCTACTCTTTGATAGAAGAATAAAAGGTCTTAATATACCATAACCTGATGCAGTCCTTGAGATTCTACGGACTAATCCCCGTCCATTTATCAGGTTATCCATCGAATTAATTATGTCGCTCAATAACGCCTCGTGGCTTTGACCTCGGAATTCCTCCATAGGCTTAAGAACTTGCCTTAAATTTTTAAATGCTTGTTTCATGTTATGTTCTCGGTCCTGCTCATCGAACTGTCCGGTGCAGTATCTATACAAACCTATCATGCTCTTTGTAATGTTTATGTCTACAGCCGCGGCGATTATATCTTGAACGTGGAGAGGAACTTTTCGAAGAGGGCAAAGATAGGTCAGGTTCTCATCAAAATCTCTTATCTGGCGAAACATAGGAATTAGATCTCTTTCGGGAAAAGCTGTTTGAGGTAAATATCTTGGGACACCTTCTTTCATGGTTCTTAATATTTTAACAAATAACGTAGTCCTAAATCAAACTATAGGACAGCAATTCGCCATATGTTGACTTTTTATAGCTATACCCTTAAGATTAATTCAGAGTGGAGCAGACTGTTGTTTTGGTGAAACCTGATGGTGTAAAACGGGGGCTGATTGGTGAGATTATCCATAGATTTGAGAGGATGGGATTAAAGATTATTGCTATGAAAATGCTTGTTCCAACCCACGAAATCCTTAACGAGCATTACGCAACCCAAAAAGAAGGGACGATCGAAAGACTTGGAAGTAAAACTCTTGCTTCTTATGAACAATTCGGCAGAGATGCAAAAAAAGAACTTGGAACAGATAATCCAAAAGAACTTGGGAAAATGGTTGTAGGGTGGTTACTCGATTATGTTTCATCAGGTCCCGTGATTGCAATGGTTCTTGAGGGAAGACACGCGGTTCAAAATGTAATACATTTGGCAGGGCCTACAATGCCGGTTGAGGCGCCTCCCGGAACAATTCGCGGAGATTTTTCAACAGATTCTGCCGCCTACGCAAATGATGAGAAAAGAGGCGTCTCAAATTTAATTCATATCTCGGGCTCTTTGGAAGAAGCTAATTTTGAAAAGAACCTCTGGTTTAAACCCGAGGAGATTCAGGCATATAAAAAAGCCGACGAAGACCTGTAAAATCCCCACTTTCACTAAGCCACAAGTACCAAGCGCACTCATGGTATAATTATGTCACTTTTGTCATATGGGTCCCCGTAGCTCAACGGACAGAGTAGGCGCGTCCTAAGCGCTCGATGGAGGTTCGATTCCTCTCGGGGATACATATGAGGCCTCC